>JAUWLI010000203.1 GCA_030613765.1 Phycisphaerae bacterium | reverse complement strand
GATAACTTTAGCTGTACACTGACTATTTCCCCAATTCGCTGATTTTCACAGGTCTTCCCGATTCGGCGGAAAGGTCCGCTGCAAAACACACTGCTTGTGTTTGGGCCGCGTCATCAAGGTCGGGGTACGGCCGTTTATCGTCAATTATACAGTCGAGAAAATGTGAGACTTCACCCTGAAAAGGATGATGTGCAACGTCACCGCTATCCGGCAGGATACAGGGAATCTTCATGAAGTTATCCTGGCCGGGGAAAACCTTCGGCGCAAACAGTTCATCATTACGAATGGAGCCCTCGGTTCCGTAGACCCCGATGTTAAACCGGTAAGGCATTTGTGCATCAAAGCTCGTTGTGCTCCGCCCTATTTTGCCGTCCTTGAATTTTACATTAACTGAAATCGTTCCAGGATATTCCAAGGGATTTTCCGTTTTTACCTGATACGCACAGACCTGCTCAGCCTCACTTCGGGCGAACCAGCGTAGTGCGTCAACCGCATGACAGCCGCCCGTCAAAATTGCCGTACCGCTCTGTTCTCGACTGGCATACCATTTTTCCTCCAGCGTCATCCATATTCTGTGCAGATAGTCGACCTCCACCATGAATATATCTCCGAATACTCCCTGCTCAATCAGTCGGTCAATTGTCATCAACAGCGGATTCCAGTGCAGAACGAAGCTGACCAGCGTCTTAACCTTTTTCTTTTTCACCGCATCCTGTTGCTTTCGCACGTCTTCCATTGTCAATGCCACCGGTTTTTCGATTATGACATGTTTCCCAGCCTCTGCCGCAGCAACTACATATTTTGTATGCAGATTGTGGGGCGTACATACTACTGCAATATCAACATTATCCTGTTGAAGCATAACATTAGCATCGGTTTCAATACTGCACTGTAAATCATACTGATCGCGGTACCTTTCTGCGTTTGCGCGGTTTCGGCTGACCAGCGCACGGATTTCCGAACGCTCATCCTTGCCAAACGCTTTTACATACTCTCCCGCCACCCAACCACAGCCAATAATTCCAACACCAAGTTTTTCCATAATCCGTTTCCTTTCCTGTTAGCGGGCTGTATAAATCTCTTAAAGCTTCTTATGAATAGTAGCTTGCATACTGTTCCATCGCGTCCATTACAGCCTTTACGTTGTTAAGAGGTACGCCTGGATAAAGTCCGTATATCATCATCAAACCACCTTCCCGACTGCCGAGCTTTTCAACCTCTTCGCGTATTAGTTTATCAATCTGCTCCGGGCTTCCAAAGCGGGTAATTTGCTGCCTGTCTATGTCGATATCGATACATACTCTGCCTTTAAGATTGGCCTCTATCCAGTCAATGCCATTTACCAGGTCCTGAAGGTTGAGTGCATCTACACCGCTGAACACAAGATCGTCCACAAGGTCACGAATATCACCGTCAGAATGCATATGCACAAGACAGCCTGCTTTATGGGCCGGTGCCATTATCCGCTCGTAGATTGGCTTGATATATGTCCGGAAATGTTCCGGCGAAAGCATGGGCCCGCGCTGCATCCCCAAATCTTCAGGATAACATATCATCGCGCTGCCCGCTTCAATATATCGCTCCACGATCCCTGCGTTGAAAGTTTCTACCATTTCGATAAGTCGCAAAAGGCTGGTTTCCCTGTCTGTCATATCAAGTAAAAGATTCTCGTATCCTCTTAAGTAGCTAAGCCGCTGGAATGTATGACCGTGCTCCAGGCTGCCAACATAATGTTTACCTTCCGACTTGGCCTTTAGGATATTTTGTTTGATTGCGGACCAATCCATTGTTGTGATGCCATTTGTCTCAGCCGGATCCGGAGGAGTAAATGATCCCAAAGTCTTCCAATCTGCCAGCGGATGTTTGGTCACTGTGCCCGTAATGCCCTCATCAGTAGTCTCCCAGACACACCCCCAGGCATCGGTATAGGGTGCGTCAGCCCGTTCCCAAGGAGCTATTTCAGGTACCGATTCGTTTTCCGGATTAAACTCAGGAAACAAAATGCAGTGTTCATCCATAAAACTAAACAGAATCTCCGGCTCATAATGATGCCAGCAAGCCGGATTTATCCAGAAAATAACAGGGATATATTCCGGCCGCTCAAATCGGATAGCCTTGAGAGTATTCTGACGGACAGTATCCATAAATATTTACATTCATGTCACCAAATATTTCTGTTCACCGCTGCCCAGTTTATGGCATTTAAGACAATATAACAACTTTAACACTTTAGAGCCCTAAACCACTTCGACCACCTTACCCAACTTTGCGGACTTATAACAGGCATCAATGATTTTCTGATTATGCAAGCCGGCCTCGGCACCGATAAGCGGCTCGCGGTCCTCTATAATCGCCTGGCTGAACTCCTCAATCTCCGCCTGATAAGTATTTACTTCTGCCGGTGCAATAACCATGCCTTCAGCTTCGGCGCGTGCCTGCTGAGCGTCGTAAGCCTTACCCTCTCTTTCCAGAAACGCAACCATCTCGCCTGCAGGTCCCTGGCCGATGGTCCCCCTGGCTAATATTGAGCCCTTTGAACCATAAAGTTCGAGCACATTCTTACTGCTGTTGTCGGGAATACAGAAAAAGGTGTCAACGGTTCCAATAGCGCCATTTTCAAAAAACAACATCGCAGCCGCACTATCTTCTGATTTATAATGGTGGACGGTATTATTGATAAAGCAGCTGATCCTGGAAATCCTCCCAAAGAACATCTCCAGCAGGTCGATGCAGTGCCCTCCCATATCAATTAGAGATCCGCCGCCCCCCGTGGCAGGATCCTGACGCCAGGCTCCTTCGATGGGTGGGTACCAGCAGGAAAGCTGGGCCCGTGCATAGGTCGGTCTTCCGAGCTTGCCTTTTTTAATTAGACTCATTGCCTCCTGATGCTGAGATACAAAACGCATCATAAATGCACAACCAAGCTTAACGCCCATCTGATTGCACATCGCAATCATTTCTTCCGACTCAGGAACTGACATCCCCAACGGTTTTTCACAGAGGACATGCTTGCCGGCTTTAGCACAAATATGGACCTGGCCGGCATGGTGGTAGGGGGGTGTAGCGATGTAAACTGCGTCAATATCCGCATCCAGCAGGGTTTCTATGCTCTTTGCCTCCTCGGCGTCGAACTCTTTGGCCACTTCTGTATTCACCTGCGGATTGATGTCATACACTACGGACAATTCTCCGTTTTGTGCCTTTGAAATACCCTCTGGAATCGTTCTTCTTCGGGCAATCCCCCCCGACCCAATCACGCCCCATTTAATCTTGTTGGACATAATAGAAATCCCTTCCTCTATTCTATTTTGAATAAGCCTTTATTACCTTAGCCAGTGCGCTGCCTATCTGTCGGCAATCTTCCTCATCGTAGGTTGGAAATGCAAAACAGGTAAATGTATGGCTTTGGTGCCATATAGCGTTGGGCACATTAACTTTGCTGTAGTCAACACTTCCGGGATTTGCATACTCTTTAGACTTGAATGGAAAGCCGCTCTTGCCGAAAGAATTGTGTTCCATGTATGCCCGCTCAGTATGACACTGAGGCCAGAAGACCCTCCAGCACGGAGCACCTTCTGCGCTGCACGCAGCCACAAATTGTTTTATGTCGCAGGTCATCTTCTCAATATCCAGAGAAAATGCCAAAACATAAAAGCCGTTTTGACGTTCCTCTGTATCGACCGGGGTGCAAATGACCCGGGGCAAATCCTTGATCGCATCGATTATGATATGAGCGTTGTGTCTGCGCCTCGGCAGGTTCCATGTGTCAATCCGTTCAAGCTCAGTAAGACCGATGGCAGATTGCATCTCCGTCATGCGATAGTTCCATCCGACCATATTATGAATGTAGGGCAGTTTCTGTTCCAACTCCAGCAGGCTCAAACGTTGTTTGACATCATAGCCATGATCACGAAAGCTCCTTGCCTGCCAGGCTAATTCTTCGTCATCGGTAGTTACCATACCGCCCTCGCCGCCGGTGGTAAACGTCTTGTTCTGACAAAAGCTGCATGCCGCGATGTCACCGATAGTGCCGGTCTTTCTGCCCTTGTAGACGCCGCCAAAGGCCTCGGCGTTGTCTTCAATAACAAACAGATTATGCCTTTTCGCAAAAGCCGTCACCTTGTCCATATCACAGACATTGCCATACAGGTGCACCGGCATAATCGCCTTGGTTCGTTCGTTGACCAGCTTTTCCGCCGACTTAACGCTGATGCAATGGTCGTTGATATTCACATCGGCAAAACGCGGTATCGCCCCGGCCTGAACCACCGAGAAGCTGCTGGCGATAAAAGTGTAACTGGGAACGATAACTTCATCGCCCGGACCGATCCCCAAAGCGACAAGCCCAATATGCAGCGCAGATGTGCCGCTTGATGCGCTGATACCATATTTGCTCCCTTGCCAGGCGGCGAATTTCTTTTCGAATTCCATCCCTCTGGGCCCGGTCCAGTAATTGACTTTGCCCGATCTTAGAACGTCCTCAACAGCCTTGATTGCCTTTTCATCAAATTGTGGCCAGCCGGCCAGCTCGTTCGTTACTGTCTTGGCACCGCCGTTTATTGCTAATTCCTCTGCCATTTTCAACGCCCTTCCACTATGTTTGTCTATATTTCTCGTCCCAATACAGCCCCCTCACGATTTCCTGGGATCTTCCGCTAAACAATCCCGAACAAAAGTAGCTCATTATTTGATGAACGAATCAAAAACTCGAACGCTCTTCCAATTTTCTTTGTTCTCGTCTATGAATTTGTAGTGTTCGGGGGCTTTCTGATACTGATCGTGATAGTCTTTGCTCTCGAAAACAATGTGTAGACTGACGTCCCAGTCGCGAATGTTGACGTCACGTTCGTGTGCTTCGACCCGTTCACCGGCGGCAAAAAAGACGACGCCGGGTTGTTTACTCAGGTATTTGTAGCAGTCATTGACGAGCTTTGCCTGGGCGGCTTCGGAGTCATCATTGAGGGTAAAGTAGACGTCGTGGACCAGACGCATGGGTCCCTTGCGATTAATGAGCAACTCATTTGCACAGCCGGACAGAGTCAATACTGCTGCAAAAATAATGAGTAAGGCACTGTTTCTCATAATATCATCTCCAAGCAAGTTTTCCGGCAATGATAAAGAGGAAATTGACTTGTGTCAAGAGATGCCGCGAAATAATAATTATACACTAACAGCTTATTTTGATTTGCTCTGTGCCTCGGCGGTCTTTGTTAGTTTTGCAGATGTTGCCTTAATGCCATTGACATCATTTACCATACAATTAAGTCCTGCTGATGTAAGCACTCTTCCCTTTTCGAGACGAACCGTTTTTTCAAAACCGCTTTTCAAGTCAATTCCACCTCGAAACAGTTTTTCTTCGCCCAGCGTCCCGTCTTTGGCCAGAGGTCTTGCCCATACGCCCAATCGTTTAACGTCCCACTCCGGCGCAATGCCTGCACCAAAACCGGTGGCAACGTATCCTGTTGGTAATTCCACCTTTGCTTCGAGATGCGCATCGGGTTCCCATCCATGCCTTAGCTCTTCAGCTTCACCTAAAGTGCCATCCGGCAGAATCGGCTGGGCCTTCAACCACAAAGTAGTGATATTATCATAGTGTGCCCGGCTCCCCAGCCCTGTAATGACGTATCCCGGCGGGGCTTTCAGGTAAGCCTCGACTTTGTCATCGGACTCAACTTGATAATCAATCAGAACTACAGAGTATGCTTTTTTCGATCTGGCCTGTGGTGCTTCAGTAACAACAGGCGAAGGACCCAGGTCATAAACATGCACATGGTCTACATAAGCCCCTGCAAAATCAAGATCACGCCATCTGAAGAACCCCAAACCTATCGTGGATTTTTCTTCTTCTGCTATCCATCGGTGCTCGAATCTCATCCATTTGTTGTCCGTCCAGTATGATTGTGTTGAATTAATCCCTTCATAA
>JAUWLI010000346.1 GCA_030613765.1 Phycisphaerae bacterium | reverse complement strand
GGTTGTTGAAGTTGGTATCAACTTCGCGGATGATAAAATCTTATCTTAATATTGTTGGGTCTCCTTGTGTTATTGCCGGAAAAACGCGTTTAACCATACGTAAGGAGACTTTCAGCATATCCCATGCCAAAACAGGTAATCGCGTGCGCTTTAGGAATTGACAAAATGGGTCTTAAAATGTATGATAATATGATAGAGTTTTGTTGTGAAATGCCCTTTTTTAAAGGTGCGGCTATGGACTCTCCAACAACTAGACCATCATGGGAATTCAGGTGGCGTTTTGTCGCCATTTACGCCGTATTAATAATAATGGCGACCTTGGTTCTCGTAGTAGTTGCTGTCTCGACCGATTTCCTTGAAACGTCTGAAGAAGGCCAAATTCCGGCCATCGTATGGCTCCTCCTCGCCGGCGTATTTCTAATCGCGATTATAGCGACACTCTCAAATGTAATCAAAATAATGTACGCACTTCAAGACAATAGTACAAAACTGGAAATAATGTCAGAGGCTCTGAGAAAGAACCAATCGGTGCTGGAGGAAATCAATCAAATTGCACACCTTAGTGATGCAGCCAAGGCGATTTTGTTCCACGATTCAGACAGACAGTTTCTCATAGAAACCGTTCTTGATAAACTCGAGCATCAGGATATTGAGGGCGCCTATGAAATCATTGATGAAATTGCTCATCGTGAAGGATATGAAGAGCTGGCTGAGCATTTGCAAACCGAGGCGGACAAGCACCGCGGCGCAACCGACCAGGAACGGATAGAGCAAGCCAAAATAGCCATCGAAAAGCTGTTCGTAAGCTTCCAGTGGGCCAAAGCAAGTACGCGGATTGAGAAATTAATTAGCGCTTATCCCGACTCCGAAGAAGCAAAAGTATTGCGAATGAGTTTGATTGATAAAAAGGAAGAACGCAAAAGAGTATTACTCAACGCCTGGGATGACGCCGTAAAGCGCCATGCCACCGACCGCAGTCTGGAGATTCTAAAGGAGCTTGACCTCTACCTGACCCATGAGGAAGGTCTGGCTTTGCAGGAAGCAGCAAGGGATGTTTTCAAAGACAAGCTGCACAACCTCGGCATCCAATTCTCTCTCGCCGTCTCCGGAGAGCAATGGGACAAAGCGATTCAGGTCGGCCAGGAAATAATGCGGGATTTCCCAAACAGCAGAATGTCAGAGGAAATCCGCGAAAGAATGGATGTCTTGAAGCAAAGAGTCCAGTAGCACAGTAGCAGGAAAGTTTAACAAACTGTTGATCTTATCTTACTGAAAATCGAACAGGGATTGAGTCTTAATCATGGTTACCTGTTCCGGATAAGCTGCAAAAGTGTGAATGTGCAGCTCAGTTCGTCTTGCCTCGAAGTCAATATAGCAAAACGGCTGCAAACCCCCGACTTCCAGCTCCGGGAACTTGACGAAAACGCCGCGGTTCCGGGCAAATCGGTCGAGGTCGACATAGCTCTGCCGATATAAATTAGGACTCATCTTCTCGACTTGAAAATCGGTCATATAATTGAGCCCCTGGCTCAAAGTGCATTTGTGAGAGCGTGGGCCACGGAATTGAAAACGCTCTATCAAGCCGCGAGTAGGGAGCATCTGGCCGGGTATACTTACAACCTCAGTCAGGCAGGCATCCACGGCAAAGACGTTGATAACATGAGTGCAGCCTGTAACCCAGATCATCGCCTCATATTTGGCGGTCCTTAATCGCCGATTGGCATAAATTTGGAAAAGCTCCGGATGCAAAGGTCTTTGAAAAAGGCTGAATGTCAATTCTTCAATAGCCACATTGATTTGTGGTGATTCCATAATCAGGATGCCCCAAAACAAAAAAACTAATTTCTATATTAGTGTTATTATACAAAATTATCGCATCTAATTCAAGGACAATATCAGTATTGATAAGGCCGATTCATGGACTTATAGGACGATTGTTTTGCAAGTTCCGTAAGCTAAATGACTAACGGGTGTGAAGTTTTGCGAAAAAAAAGATTTTAAAACGCCATTGCCCCGATTAATTTCCACTGCTAAAGAAAGCCGCGTTTATAATTGTTGCAATAATATCATAAAAAGCATGAGTTCCCGCCGTAATTCCAAAACCACGAATCGCAAAAAGAACAGCAAAATAAACACCGGCAATTGTCCGAAAACCAAACTCAGTCCCGTTAAATGCAGCACTTAGTGCCAATTGCCCATCCACAAAAACTATATGATGATGTGCACTAAACAATCCTGCCGAGACAAGAACCGAAAGTATAATCGAGTTCTTGTGACTGAGCCTCAGAACATCCTGGAACAACAGCATCAAAATGCATATTAAAATCAACCGAAAAACAAGTTCTTCATAAATCCCCGCCCCAATACCGGTAACAATACTTGCCAGCAAAGAATCACTTTTAACTTCACTGCTGTCGGTCTCCGTAGCCGCCGACAGTAAACTGTTACCAGTAATCGAAGAACAGCTCAACACCATCTTGTCGTAATGCGTGTTGTAAATTTCTAATTTCAAATCTCCCGTCACGCATGATGCCTGACGAAATTGTTTCGCACTGTCACCGAATTGGCCAATATCATCCTGTGGCTCGGGCGGACTATTCAAAAACAAACTCAATACAATCAAGGGCACTGCAAGCAGAATGCACTCAATCCCCATCGGCCAAAGGTCGCCAAGACTAAATCCCCATGGTTTGCGTGACGATAATTGCAATGCGACCAAAATTACTACAACCGCAACCGGAGGTGCCACCCACGCCAGCTTATCGCTGGAACCCATATATTCAAGCAGATTCTGCAGCCATACAAACGCCACAACTCGAACCTGAGATTGGTTCAGCACGTCCGTATTGATCAGAATCGTTCCCACCTCGTAGAAGACGATAAACGGCAGCAGGAAAATTATAGCATAAATCGGCCGAGACGTCCTATCAAGATAGGAATCCTGCGCGAAGTTAAGCAACTGGCTTGTACTGTGTCTGTATCTTTCTTTCATTCGGTTAGATATTGTCTACCTTATAACATTTCTGAGCTTTTGACCTTAAACATCAAGAAATTAGTTGACTGAATCATATAAATTTCAGAGAGTTTACTTCAAATAAATCGAAATTACAATAGCCAAACATGGCGACTTTTTCACAACAATAATTAAATCAATGATAAGCGAACAGTTAACCGAAATTTACCAGCTTCTTTTCGACAGCTTCGGCCCCCAGCACTGGTGGCCCGGCCAGA
>JAUWLI010000369.1 GCA_030613765.1 Phycisphaerae bacterium | reverse complement strand
TTTTCAGCAGTCCAATGATGTTACTGTCCTTGATTGCATTTGCGAAGACAACGCTTCGCTGGGTCTTCATCCTGGAAGTGGGTCACAGCGTCCGCTCATACGCAAATGTATTGCCCGCCGCAATGGAACGGACGGGCTGTTTTTGTGCTGGCGGGTCCGGCATGGGCTGTTTGAGGATAACGTTCTCGAAAGCAATGGGCGGTTCGGTATTTCCATCGGGCATAAAGACTCCGACAATTTATTGCGTCGTAATATTGTTCGTCTGAACCATCAGAATGGCATATTCTTCCGCAACGAATCTCTTGGAATGGCCGCTCATCGTAATCGCATCGAAGAAAATATCATCGAAAATAACGGGACCGGTGGAGAGGCTGCCGGGATTCGTATTCGGGGTTATACCAACGATCTTGTATTCAGGGACAACACCATTCGTGATACCCGGCCAAAAGGTTCACAGACACAAACTGTTGGGTTTCGTATCGAAGAGCAGGTTGGTAAAATCGTCTTGGAGAAAAATAAAATAGAGGCCAAAACAAGGATCGACGACAGGCGGGCTTCGAAACTAAAATAGACCGGTTCATATAGGTAAGCATTCGTTTATTTACTTGTGTAGGAGAAAAGATGAGAAAATCGATATTGAATCTTAAGTTGTTGATAAAAACATGTTCAGTGATGATGTTATCTTTGCTGTTTTTGAGTCAAGGTAATTCTTTATGGGCGAAGAAGACAGATGATAGTCGTTTACAGCCATCGAAGAGATTGAAGAAAAGAGGTTTCGTCAAGATAGCAACGATTGGTCCGAGCCCAATATCTGTAAATTCGAATACTGCTCCACAGAAAGTAGTTGAGCGAATGATAGCTCACTGGAAGAATAAGTTTGCACAGGTATTGCCGGACCGGCCTGATTTGATTGTCGTTCCGGAAGCGTGTGATAGACCGTCCGGCTTTAGTCTCGAAAAGAGGCTCCAGTATTATCAGGTTCGCAAAAAGCAGGTACAGGATTTCTTTGCCAGGGTTGCCAAAGAGAACAACTGTTATATCGTATATTCTGCGGCTCGCCAGGCCAAAGACGGTAGCTGGCGTAACTCGAGCGTAATGCTCGACCGAAAAGGTAAAGTCGCCGGTATCTACAATAAAAATCATGTTGTAATAGAAGAGACGACAAAGGCAGGCATTCTTTGTGGCAGAGACGCACCTATAATTGAGTGTGACTTTGGCAGGGTAGCGTTTGCTATATGTTTCGACCTTAACTTTGATGAACTAAGATTAAAGTACGTTAAGGCCAGGCCGGATTTGATTATCTTTTCATCGATGTATCACGGAGGGCTTATGCAGGCATATTGGGCATATTCGTGCCGTAGCCATTTTGTTGGTGCTATTGCCGGCAGAGCGACACCCTCTCAAATTTACAATCCATTAGGTCAGGTCGTTGCCTCCAACACGAATTATTTTGATTTTGTCGTTGCGACCGTTAATCTTGATTGTACGCTGGCACATCTGGATTATAATTGGCAGCGCCTAAGGAAACTAAAAGCTAAGTATGGGCCGAAAGTAAAAATAAGCGATCCCGGCTGCCTTTGTTCAGTGTTGATTTCCAGTGAAGATGAGAAGGTAAGTGTGGAAGATATGGTCAAGGAATTTGAAATAGAGCTGCTGGATGATTATATGGCAAGAGCATTAGCACACCGGCACAAGCCGGGAAATATGGAATAAGGAGAAAAAATGAAATCACTAAATCGAAGAGAGTTTGTGAAGGGTTCATTGGGTATGCTGGCCGCATCAACAGTATTGCCTAAAAGAAAAAGCTTTGCCGCTAACGAGAAGGTTATTATTGGAGTAATGGGACTTGGCGGACGGGGAACTTACCTGGCAGAAAGGTTTGCAAGCAGGCCGGACGCAGAAGTCGCATATCTTTGTGATGCGGATACAAGACGCTTTGCCAGGGCAAGAAACGTAGTGGAAGAGGCACAGGACAAAAGGCCAAAGATGGTGCAGGATTTTCGAAGGATTCTTGATGATTCCCACGTAGATGTTCTCATCAATGCGACTCCTGACCACTGGCACGCCCTTGGGACCATTATGGCCTGTCAGGCAGGCAAAGACGTCTTTGTGGAAAAACCCATGGCTCATAACATTTGGGAGGGGAGAAAAATGGTTGAGGCTGCGCGAAAATACAAGCGGGTTGTGCAGGTAGGCATGCAGTCGCGCAGCGCCCCGTATATGAAAAAAGCTGTCGAGTACATACGGTCCGGCAAACTTGGCGACGTGTACCTTATTCGTGTCTTTAACATGATGAAGCACTCAATGATGAGGAAAGGGGCCAGCCGGCCTGTCCCGGAAGGATTTGATTACGATATGTGGTGCGGGCCTGCGCCTAAGCTGCCCTATAATCCGAATCGCTCTTGGCTAAACCAATGGGAGTATAGCTGCGGCCCCATAGCCGGCGACGCTGTTCATCAACTGGATTTGGCCAGATACCTGTTCGGTGACAAACCTTATCCTGATACCGTTTCAAATACAGGCGGGATTTGTGCTTTGCGTGATGGAAGGGAAATTCCGGATACTCAGTTAGCTGCGTATGAGTATGGTGAATTTACACTACTGTCTGAGTCTGCTCTTTGGATGCCTTATATGAAGAAGACCCCGTCGAACGTCCGAGATTCGGATAAATTTCCCAATTGGCCTTTCAGCAGTACCAGGATTGAGGTAATGGGTACAGGAGGCTTTATGTACGTTGGCAGGCATGGTGGCGGCTGGCAGGCCTATGACTCAAATGGCGAATTGGTTCAATCTGAATATGGCCGTCAGGCCGATA
>JAUWLI010000177.1 GCA_030613765.1 Phycisphaerae bacterium | reverse complement strand
TTTGTCAATATCAGGCGGTCCGTCCGGCGTAATAAGAAGGGCAAGGTCAACAGTGAAATCGGGAGCTTCAAAGGTGCCTGTTCCTGCTCGTGCGTCAAAGCTTCCAAGAATCGCGGCGTTCTCAGGCGAGTACCAGTATCCTTTCGCTTTTTTAGGCACATCAAGAGTAACTTTCACGCCCTTTACTGGTTTTGTGTGGTCGCTGAAGTGATGCAGATAAACGCCGGCACGTTCTTTCGAGGCCAGACCATAGGCTCGAACGTCATGTGGATGGGAGACTTTAACAGCAGCCATGCGAACATTCTTGTCGAGGCGATATGCAAAATCCTGCATTGCTCTTACGTATTCGCGTTCTTTGGGACCAAGCCAGATGTTCATAAAGTGGCCATCTCTGGCGTAGCTTGTGTTCCAGAAAATAAAAGCGATTTCGTGGAAAAGAGCTGTCCAGTTTCGAATACGCATCCTAACTGCCGAGCGGTCATCCCATACACCGCCAACTCCAAGAGGCCGCTTTTGCCTGTCAACATGATTGCCCTGTTCACCAACGACGACCGGCTTATTGTGTTTCTTCCAGTTTTTTGCTCTTGAAACAGTGACTGTATCGGATTCGAGTTCATTCTCTCGTTGATACCAATGTGGGGCGTTGATTTCGATGCCATTCAATTGTGGCCGTTCCCAGCTCGTGGTGATTGGATGATGGTACGGGTCGATAGACTTCAGATATGGAATCATAATTTCATACCAGCGGTCATCCGCTTTTTGCTCGTTGAGAAATTCCCAGAAGTCTATATAGGCTCCCCATCGGTCGACGCTGTACTTGATGAACCTTTTCACTTTCGACATAGCTGCTTTGTTATTTGGTTCGTCGTTGAATACCTTTCCAAAACCGAAGATTCCGTAAACAATCCGAAAACCATAATTACGGCAAAGGCCAAGCAGCTCATCTGTCATAATGCCTTCCTGGACGAGGTAATTGTCCAGGTCGCGATAGAGCCTGTATGAGCAATTCTGTTGTGAGAAGCGGTACAGATCGAATCCGCATTGCGAAAAGTACCGAAAATAAACATCGGCATTTTGTGGATTGGTCGATGGTCCGCGTACGAACATCGGGCCGGGTGGCAGCGGTGGCGGGTCTTTTAGGTCCGTGCGGAAAGGTCCCTCCATCGAGCACTGGTCCAGAACCGAACCTGTGCCTGAATTATCGCCCCAGCAGTCCTGAAGCCCTATCGGGAAATATGGACTTCCATCATCAAACACGAATCGAAAAGGATTCGTTGGATGGAGGCGGATAAATCCTTTGTTGGGTCTTCGACCTTTAACGCAGAGAAAGCTACCTTTGCCGGATGTCTTTTGTCCTTTTAAATTTGTAAAAATGAAGCTGTATTTCCATTTGCCGATTTCTGAGGGGGCAAATCGGGCCTTCCATAAATCCCGCTTGTCGAAGTCGTAAGTTATCTGCTGGCGTTCTCCTCTATCAGTCCGGACCTTCCGTATGTGGATTATTGGCCCTGTCGAGGAGCCATAGTGGAATCCGCCAACTTTTATCTGCTTTTTCGATGGAGATGTAAAGACAACCTCGATAGTGACGTCAAAGAAAGGGTTTTCATAGTTGTTTTCGTGTTTGAAGGTAATCTCAAACACTTCGTACCTTGGCACGGTACTTGTGTTCTGAGAGTGTTTTACATCAGGAAGGGAATCGTCTGAACTCCTGTTCTTGCCCTCTTGAGCACAATAGCAACAAGGACAAATCAAGGACAAAAGAATCAGAACAAATATCAGGACTTTTTCTCGCATCATTGTTATGTCTCCTCATTGAATTGTGCAATTTCTGTTGTTCCAAAGATAACACGGAGCACATCATGTTACGATTCTTTTTGTAGGCATGGGTTTAACAAACTATTTATGGTGGTGGAGGCGTCGTTGTCGAGAACATCCACACCTGGCCTTCGGTTTTGCCCCAGCCGTTGACCGAATCGATACGCCAGTAGTATATAGTACTCGGAGACATTGTGCCGGGATCGAATATAGCTGCAGTCTGGTTACCTTGGAACGTACCCGGACTGCTCGTGCCTAAGTATACATCGTGCGATATGGCATCAGAGCCGGCCGTCCAGGTCAAATCAGCGTTTGTAGAGATGCTTGCGGCGCCATGGGAGGGATACAGGTAGCTCGCTTGGCCGGGCAGTGGCGGTATTGTTGTTGCTGTCAGCCATTTTTCGACGAAAAGGCCCAGGTCGTTGGAATCCACGGTGCCGTCACCATAAGGTGGGGGGGCAATGTCAGCCGGTGATTCACCCTGGGACCAGTCATTAGCAAGTGTACAATAATCTGTGAAGGTAACCTTCCCATCATCGTCTGTGTCTGCGTCCTTGGGTTGTTGTGACGGTGCATATTCCATAATAGTCATGGCAAGATCGTATTGCGTCGCCTCCCCGTTCCGGAAAGCCTGTCCGTCTTCGTACTCGTCATCCGGATTCTTATGAACATACGCCGTGAAGTCCTCCGTATCCGTCAGTTCGATAATGTAGGTATTCCCGATAGTAAGCGGAACCTCACCAGGATTGTAACTCACCCCCATAAGATGGTTGTGAGGTGTAAAGTAAGCACGTTTCGTAGTCTTCGTCGGACCGATCTGGCCACTCCCGCTACCACCTTCGAGAATCTTCCACGTTATATCCATATCGTCGCTGTCGTTGCCGCTGTTAATAAAAACATCGACGGCGGCAAGACCTTCCCCCGTAGCGACAAATGACTGACCCCAACGCTGAGACGCCAATCCTCCATGCAATTCGAAATCTTTCGACGCATCCATAGTGTGCGTAACAAGTTGATTGTTCTTGTCCACAAACACGGTAATGTTCAGGTCGTAGGGCATCGGACTGCTGCTGTCCCGGCGATACGCCCTGCCCCAGTCATAGCTGTACTCGTCCCTGTCGCGCTTGTAAATAGCACAACCCCCATCGACATGAATATAAACCGCATAAGTCTGCCCCGGCGTCAAAGGAATATCACCGGACTTCCAGCGCACCCACTGGTCCGAATTCGAACCGAGGTTACCCTTATTCTTATGCCCAATCTCCGTCCAATCTTTCACATGAGCGGCTCCCGTATCTTCGAGAATCGCAACCCGCCCGTTAGATTCCGTACCAGCCATAATCCACTGAATCCCACGAACGGAGGTCCCGGTAGCCTTAAAAGTCTGATACCAATCCCACTCCCATCCCGACCACGTCCCAGGAAAATAATAAGTCGAGTAATCCACATCCAGTTCGACGTCAACAATCGTACCTTCGCCATCCTTAACTTCGACGTTGGGCACAACCTTAGGCGACGCGAAAAAGTCAGGTTGGCTAACATAAATCGAGTACAAACCCGCAGGAACGTTATCGATCCGGTAATATCCGTCTCCGGTCGGAGATTGTCCCGGAGGCGCACCAAGCCTTCGCGAAGGACCGATCCACGAATTATCGACAGGCGACAGATACAAATCCCATTCGTAAAGCTCCTTGTACTCATCCAAAGAGCTCCCCGCAATCGTCCTAAACCTACCTCGCCCAGTTACCCATCCCGCCGAATAACCACAATTCACCGCAATAAGCAAGATAGCAACAGCAAAAACGATGCCCCCAGAGAAAACTCGCATCTTCATTCGACTAACACCTTTCAATTTTCCAGCATTGACCCCTCCGCCGACCTTCGTTGACCGGCAAGAGTTGTAATAAACCACGTCAATTACTATCTATTTGCGTTAAGTGACTACAAATATAACTAAAAAGAGTATAACATATTTTGGTAATATTGTCAACCACCGCAGTTTATTTATACTGTATATCGTGCTGTACAGCTAATTGACAAAAAAGACGCAAGGCAGTTGTATTTATGAGGTTGATTTGATATTGTAATGCAGGAAGATGTCAGCGGCACGGATGAGCTAATGTCTAATAGCAAACGCCAATTGAACTTTTCAGAAAGAGCATGGAGGAATAATTATGATTGGACAGTTCTTTGAGGCAATAGTGAACCAGATAGAAGCCCTTGTGTTAGTACTGCCTTTGCTGTGTGTGATTGCCTGCACGAGTACTAATCTTCCCGCCGCTACGGAGATGTCCACAGTGGACCAGTTACCTGATATCAAGAAACTGCCGGACCCTTTCCTGATGAATAATGGGAGGCGCGTCAAGAATAAAGCGGATTGGACAAAGCGACGTAAGGAAATTAAAGCGATGATGTTGTACTATCAGTATGGTCGTATGCCGCCGGCACCGAAAAATGTTACTGCTAAAGTATTATCATCTGAAACTGTTTATGATGGCGGTGCTACAAAAAAACACATTCTCCTTACCATGGGGCCCGGTAAGAAGATAAAGGTCAATGTTGGTATCATCATTCCGAAAGGCAAGGGCCCATTCCCGGTCATCTTGAAAAATGACAGCGATATCTTTAAAGTACCTATAGCAGAGGAAGTCGTAAAGCGTGGGTATATTGTTGCTGACTATAACCGCACCGACCTGGACCCGGATAGAAAGGCCGCTGTCGGCCCGGCCCAGACAGCTTACCCGGATTACGACTGGGCAACGTTGTCTGTGTGGGCGTGGGGTGGGATGCGCGTCATAGATTACCTTCTGACTTTAGATGTCGTCGACAAGAAACGAATAGCTTTTACGGGCCATTCCCGTGGCGGTAAGACTGCGCTGCTGGCAGGGGCCCTTGATGAGAGGATTGCCTTGGTTGTGCCAAATGGCTCGGGCTGTGGCGGAGCGGGCTGTTATCGTTTTGAAGGTGAAAAACCGGAGTCATTAGAAAAGATAACGAACCCGAGAAGGTTTTCGTATTGGTTTCATGCGCGTTTTAGAGATTTTGCTGATAAAGAGACTAAGCTTCCATTCGCCCAGCATTTCCTAAAAGCGCTGGTTGCACCACGAGCGCTGATTTCCGTTGATGCACTTGGCGACCTGTGGGCCAATCCTTACGGCACTCAGCAATCCCACCGTGGGGCAAAGCCGGTATTCGACTTTTTAGGTGCCGGCGACAAACTTGGAATCTACTATCGTAAGGGTGGTCACGCTCAAAACAAGGATGATTGGCACACATTAGTTGACTTTGCTGACAAGATATTTTTCGGGAAAACACCTGCCGGCGGAAAACGTTTTGACAAGTTACCTTTCGCAGACGCCCCGAAGCCTTTTTCCTGGTCGGCGCCAAAAGGTAAATAATATTAATACCGATTACATTAAATTACTGCGTTTCATGTGTTTGCACAAATGGGTGGCAGCCTCATCCCGATGTTGTTTTTCGGGATGGGGATGGCTTGCTGCCAAATATAAGGAGGTCATAGACGATGTCTAATAAGGGTAGGGTTAAAGTTGGCATCATTGGCTCGCAGTTTGAGGCGGATATTCACGCTGAATCTTTCCGAATTATGCCTGATGAGGCTGAGGTCGTTGCCGTTGCCTCACCTACGCCGGGTAATGCCGGGAAAATGGCAAAGAAATATAATATTCCGAGGGTCTTTACAGATTATAAGAAGATGCTGACCGAAGATGACATAGAGATGGTCACAATTGCGGCACCAAACTCTCTGCATGCACAAATGACTGTTGATATCGCCAATGCAGGCAAGCATGTGATCTGTGAAAAACCGTTGTGTATGACGCTGGAAGAAGCGGACCTGATGATTGAGACGTGCAAACAAAAAGGCGTGCTGCTGATGTATGCCGAGGAGTTGTTCTTCACACCCAAGTATGTAAAGGCCAGGGAGATGGCCGACCAGGGTGCCTTCGGCAAAGTGTATATGGTCAAACAAAGCGAAAAACATTTTGGGCCGCATGCACCGTGGTTCTGGGATGTGAATCTATCCGGCGGCGGGGTATTTATGGATATGGGATGTCATGGCATTGCTTTTTGTTACTGGTTTCTTGGCCGACCTGAGATTAAAAATGTATACTGCCAAATGGCTACCCATGTCCACGCTGATAAGACAAAGGGTGAAGACAACTCAATATGTATCATTGAGTTTGCCAACGGGGCTGTAGGTCTGATTGAGGATAGTTGGGCCCGGCGTGGCGGCATGGAGGACCGGATTGAGGTTTACGGCGATGGCGGAGTCACTTATGCGGACCTGCATATGGGCAATGCACTGCCGACATATAGCGAATATGGTTATGGTTATGCGGTGGAAAAAGCCCCTACAACTAAAGGATGGACATGGCCTGTTTATGAAGAGCTGTGGAATTATGGCTTTCCACAGGAGATGTATCATTTTGCCCGATGCGTACGCGGTAAGGAACAGCCGCAGGCTACCGGAGAAGACGGCCGTGTTGTTCAGGAAGTGCTCTACGCCGGGTACAAATCAGCAGGAGAAGGTCATAAAATTGAATTGCCCTTTCAGCCCGGGGGAGTCAAAAAACCGATCGACTTATGGTTAAACACAAAAGAATAGAGAGTAGGTATCGCTATGAAACGGAGGATTGTAA
>JAUWLI010000004.1 GCA_030613765.1 Phycisphaerae bacterium | reverse complement strand
ATAAAAGCTTGAATACATAAGTAACACCTTCGTTAACATGAGACGATTGGCAAAGTGACACCTGATGATGTTTATTATGGCCAGCGTGGGAAGATTTTGAGCGAACGTGCTGAGCTGAAAAGAAAAACAATTATTGCAAGGGAAAAATATAACAGTATAATCATTGAAACAGGAGTTGACATCATCTCCTAAATCATAGGCCATTTTGTCTCATTGTTACTGAAGACAAGCAACCAGAAAAAGCTTAGGAATAAAAGTTGTCGGTTGACTGAAGGGGATGTTAAGGTTTGGAGTTGTTTTAGGACAACGGAAAGGAGACATCAATGAAAACTCTACGCAAAATATGTTTGTCGGTGGTTCTTGTGATGACCGGACTGGTTCTGGTGTCCGAGCAGGAGGCTTTTTGCGCCGAGCGGGGTGCTTCGGGCAGGGGCCAACGTAGTCGTGGGGGACAGCGCGATATGTGGTCGTTCGAAGCGGAGAACGCCGGCGCTGCTCCACGGGGCTGGAAAGTGGCCGAGACCAGAGGAAAAGGTACTCCCGCTACATGGCAAGTGGTTGAAGACGACTCGGCGCCGGATGGAACTCAGGCTGTGGCGATCACTGCGAATGAAAACCGCGGCAGCACATACAATCTTATGATAGCACAGGATACCAGCTACAGAGACCTTGTAATCAGGATTAAGGTCAAGGCCGTCACAGGCAAGCAGGACCAGGGCGGCGGTCCCATCTGGCGGGCCAAGGATGGCGACAACTATTACATCGCGCGATGGAATCCACTGGAAGATAACTTCCGGCTTTATTACGTCAAGGGCGGCCGGCGAATACAACTGGCTTCGGCCGATGTGAAAACAGATCCCAAGGCCTGGCATGAAATTCTGATTGTTCACAGGGCAAACAGGATAATAGCATCATTCGATGGAAAGAGAATGATCGAGGTCGAGGATACAACTTTCAGTGATGCCGGCAAAGTGGGCTTGTGGACTAAAGCGGACGCTGCCACCAAGTTTGATAATCTAACCGTTTTTTCGATCAGAAGCAGAGGACCCAGGCGTATGACCTTTGACAGAGACGAGGTTGGTTCTGTTCCTCGCGGTTGGAAGGTGGCCGAAACCAAAGGAAAAGGTACACCGGCGACTTGGCAAGTGGTAGAAGACAGTACCGCACCGAGTGCCTTGAACGTCGTGGCCATTACCGCCAATAAGAACCGAGGCAGCACCTATAATCTTTTGATGGCCGAGAGAACCCGTTACGCGGACCTTAGTATCAAGGTAAAGGTCAAGGCCGGTACCGGTAAAGAGGACCAGGGTGGCGGGCCCATCTGGCGGGCCAAGGATGGCGACAACTATTACATCGCGCGATGGAATCCACTGGAAGATAACTTCCGTCTTTATTACGTCAAGGACGGCCGGCGCATACAATTAGGCTCGGCCGAAGTGAAAACGGATCCCAAGACTTGGCATGAAATCAAGATCGATCATAGAGGGACCAAAATCGTAGCATCGTTCGATGGCAAGAAGATGATTGAACTGGAAGATTCCACTTTCAGCGAGCCCGGTATGGTAGGTTTGTGGACCAAAGCCGACGCGGCCACCGCTTTTGACGATTTGACGGTTTATTCGGGCATCAGAAGGACGAGGCGTACCACTTTCGACAGAGACGAGGTTGGCTCTGTTCCGCGCGGGTGGAAGGTGGCTGAGACAGGCGGCGAAGGCAAACTGGCCACGTGGCAAGTTATGACCGACACCTCGGCGCCGAGTCCACCGCAGGCGATGGCCATCACCGCAAACAAGAATTACGGCAGGACCTTTAATCTGTTGATGGCCCAGGGTACGAGCTATGGGGACCTTGAGATCAAGGTTATGGTCAAGGCCATTACCGGAGAAGAAGACCAGGGCGGCGGCCCCATCTGGCGGGCTAAAGATGCGGACAATTATTACATCTGTCGCTGGAATCCTCTGGAAAACAACTTCAGGGTTTACTTCGTCAAGAACGGTCGCCGCAAACAATTGGGCACGGCCGAAGTTAAAACGGACGCCAGGATCTGGCATGAAGTCAGGATTGTGCATAAAGGAACACAGATCACGGCATACTTCGACGGGAAACAAATGATCGAGCTGGAGGATTCGACATTCAGTAAGCCGGGCATGGTCGGCCTGTGGGTCAAAGCGGACGGCAGAACAGCCTTTGACGACTTCTCACCCCGTCGAATTTTGGATGATTAGGAAAGGATTTTTTTTGATGAAGCGTCTGAAACCTCTTGTTTTGACAGTGTTGTTCTTGTTGATACTGCCCGGATTTTCAACCCGGACAGTATTGGCCCAGGGCGGCCCACCACTTATTACCGACGATCCGGGTACACCGGGCGACGGCAAGTGGGAAATCAATCTGGCGCTCACGGCTGAGAAACGCAGAAGGGAACGTTCGTATGAGAGCCCGCTTCTCGATATAAACTACGGACTCGGCGAACGCATACAGTTGAAATACGAAGTACCATGGCTGGCCCTGGATGAACGTGGCAAGCATACGAAAAACGGATTAGGCAACTCACTTTTCGGTGTAAAGTGGCGTTTCTTTGACCAAGACAGGCAGGGAATCGACATGTCCGTCTATCCTCAACTCGAGTTCAATAATTCTCATTCCTCCTTTGATCGCGGACTGGTCGAAAAGGGTATGGGATTCGTTTTGCCTGTCCAGTTGCAGAAGTCTTGGGGGGCTATCTCACTGAATCCCGAACTTGGTTATGTTTTTCGTGAGTACAATGAGAATGAATGGATTTACGGTTTAGCAATGGGCTACCAGGCATCAAGCCATCTTGAATTACTGATGGAAGTCAGTGGGATCACCCAACAGGACTTTCATGATGACGAGCTGGTGTTCAACCTCGGCACCAGGTTGGAACTGAGCGAAACTAATACTTTGTTAATCTCAGCAGGAAGGAGTTTTCGCAGTTCAGCAAGTGGCGAGCCGCAGTTCCTGCTCTACGCAGGCATACAGTTCAACTTTTAGCAGGTGTACTATGAACCGCATTTTTAAGAAGAATGAGCATTGTTTGTTTCTGTTGTTGGCTGTGATTGTGCTGGTCGTTCGTGGTCCGGTACAGGCCGAGTTTTTGTGCTGAACAGGAGATCTTGATTATGAAGCAGGTTACTATAATATTATCTATCATTGTTCTTGTAGCGGCAATGTGGGGCGCTGGCTGCCGAAAAGATGGTCCGTCCGGGGCCGGGGAGGTGGTTGTCTATGTCAGTGAGGATCAGGTTTTTTCCGAGCCGATACTCAAGGACTTTGAGAAGGAAACAGGTATTAAGGTCAAGGCCGTTTACGATACCGAGGAAACCAAAAGTACAGGGGTCATGATGCGGCTCATCTCTGAGCAAAACAATCCTCTGGCCGATGTTTTCTGGGCCAACGAACCTATCCGAGCCGAGGTCCTCAAACAAAAGGGGATAGCTGCTTCCTATAAATCGCCGAACGCCCGGGAAATCCCGGATGTTCACAAAGATCCCGAATATTACTGGACCGGCTTTTCCGCACGGGCCAGGGTTTTCGTCGTCAATAAGAAAGTGGAGAACAAACCCAATTCTATTCTGGCCTACACCGATCATCGCTGGAAGGGAAAAGGAGTCATTGCCAATCCGCTGTTTGGAACGACTACCGTTGAGATAGCGGCAATCTTCACCCTCAGGGGAGACGATCAGGCCAGGGCGTTCATGGAAGATATGAAAAAAAACGACGTCGGAATATCAACCAGTAACGGCGAGAGCACTGATTTTGTCGCCTCCGGCCAGTATGAATTCAGCCTTGTGGATAGCGACGATGCCGTCAGTCGAATCAGACAGGGCAAGAACATAGAAATGGTATATCCCGACCAGGGAGAAGACGAGTTAGGCTGTCTGATCGTGCCCAATGCCGTGGTGCTTATAAATGGAGCCAGGCATCCTGATAATGCCAGGAAACTCATCGATTACCTTCTGTCGAAGGCAACCGAGAGGAAATTGGCCTTCGCGGATTGTGCCCAGATTCCGCTGCATCCCGGTGTTGAGACACCTGCCGAAATCAAGCCAATCGAAGAAATCAAAGCTATGAATATCAACTACGGCCAGGTTGCCATGAAAATGGAGGACATTCAACCATATCTTAAGCAGTGGGTCGGATATTGATGGGCAAGCGTGCGGTTCTCATATTTACGGCGATAGTGTTGGTAGTGGTAGGTTTGCTGCCGTTACTCGTCATGTTTCTGCGAAGCGTGACCGTGGACGGTCACTTGAGCCTTGTTGCTTACAAAGACGTGTTGACTTCCCGAACCCAGTGGGTACTTCTGAGACACAGTCTTGTTTTGTCATCATTGACCGCGCTGCTTGCGGCGGTAATTGGTATGTTGCTGGGAATTCTCCTGGCCAAAACCGATTTGCCTTTTCGTCGAGTTTTTGCTGTTTTGTTCACTGCTCCACTACTGGTGCCGCCTTACATAACGGCTGTCTCTTGGTCCCTCCTTTTGGGCAGAGGGGGTTTTCTGGCTCGATTCTTGAGCACTTCTGCAGCGGAAGTGACATCCGGCTGGCTCTTTGGTCTGCCAGGATGCGTATTAGTTCTGTTCTCCACGTTTCTGCCTATTGTGATGCTTCTAACGATGACCTTCTTGAAGACAATCGATCCCCGTTTAGAGGAAGCAGGGAAAATTGTCTCCGGATGGTCAGGCGTGCTCAAAGGAATTACCGTTCCTCTGATATTGCCTGGGATTTTGTTGGCCTCGATATTGGTGTTCCTTCTGACACTGGGTGAATTTGGGGTTCCCGCTTTTCTCAGGTACGATGTGTTTCCAGTGGAAACTTTCACTCAGTTCTCAGCTTTCTACGACTTCGGCGCCGCTACTGCTGCTGCCGTTCCCCTTGCTGCCATTACTTTTCTGGTTCTGGTTGTCGAAAGGATATTCCTCCGTAAGAAAACCTATGAGGTGAAGCTTGCTTCTGCCGGCAACGGAACTCTGGTGATCCAACTTGGACGTATCCGCAACTGGTGTCTGGTTTCCGTGGGTGCCCTTTGTTTCTTCATTGTCATGTTGCCTATGCTGGTGCTGATGCTACAGTCAATGTCCTTCGATGCTTACGCACAGGCAATAGCACGGGGTGGTGACAGCTTGCTTCGCAGCCTCACCTACGCAGTCGTAGGCGCCTCAGCACTGAGCGTCCTCGGCTTCTTTTCCGGCTACCTTATCCATACTAAAGCGCTGTCATTTTGGCAAAGCATAGATTCCATGACAATATTTCTTTTCGCTCTGCCCAGTACACTGATTGGAATCGGTTTGGTTCTTCTTTGGAACAGACCGTCAACGAACCTCATCTATGCCACCCCGACTATTATCATCTTCGGTTATATTGCTCAATATACCGCTTTAACGAGCCGCATCACAGCGTCTACACTGACTCAGATTCCCCATTCGATGGAGGAAGCCGCCCAGATAGTAGGTGCACGGTGGCTTCGCCGTGCAGCTTTGATTGTCGTACCTCTGGCTAAGCGAGGGCTTCTGGCCGGCTGGCTGGTCGGATATATATTCTGCCTGCGAGATACGGGAATCAGCATGATGGTCTATCCACCTGGCCACGACACATTTCCCGTTCGCATATTTACACTCATGGCAAATGGATCAGCGGACTTTATTGCAGCATTGTGCGTGATCATGATCGTGGCTACGTTACTTCCCTTGGGATTTCTGGTTATGCTCTTCAAGTCAAGGAGACTCGTATAATGAACGGGATTGTGTTCAAGTCAGTATCAAAATCTTATGATGGCCGGCCGGCAGTACGTGATTTCTCCCTGACTATTTCCAGGGGCGAGCGAATAGTCGTCCTTGGCCACTCCGGCTGTGGAAAAACCACGGTGCTGCGACTTCTCGCTGGGTTCATCACGCCCGACAAGGGAATTATTGAAATAGACGGGCAGGTGGTGGCTAAAGATGGTAAGAACTTGAAAGAACCAGAAGAACGACAATTGGGAATGGTGTTTCAAGACCTTGCGCTTTGGCCTCATCTTACAGCAAAGGGTAACCTTGAGTTTGGCTTAAAAGCCCAAGGAGTGCCAGCCAGCAAACGCAAGCAAGAAATCGCTGATGTGCTTAGACTTATGCATATCGAAAAGTATGCGAATGCTAAACCTTCTCAACTCTCAGGCGGGCAACAGCAGCGTGTTGCTCTTGCACGAGCATTGATACTGAAACCAAAAGCCCTGCTTATGGACGAACCTCTTTCCAGCCTTGATCTTGAACTAAGCCTCAAACTCAGAAAAGAAATTCTCAGACTTCAAAAGGAAATTGGTTTCACCCTTCTCTATGTCACACATAATCGTGAAGAAGCGTTTGAAATTGGCAGTCGTGTAGTAGTTATGAGCCACGGCAAAATCGAGCGAATCGGACCTGTTGACCACATAAGACAATACTTCAAACAGCCGCCTCAATCCTGACCAGGGCCAGGCGAAGCGGTTATCACATCTCTTCCTTGCCGAAACTTGTTGGACCAATCCCACCGGCCAAACAGAGGCGCACCGAGCCACAAACAGATGCCCCCAAAATGGCCCCATTTTCGTGAGTTGACTTGTACAACTCTGCTACAACCCGAAACCCCATTATCTACCGATTCGCTAAAAATGACCATATCATAAGTGCCAGGTAAACAGCGAGTTACGAAAAAATCAAAATTTCGAAGAGGATTCATAGGTGGCCGATGGTCAGATCTTGCCATAATACCCCCAAGACTATAATCTACAGGTGGTGAAATATATCATTGGCATGGTCTTGAAATGACACAATACTTATGAGTTCTATAGTCATTTTGCAATTATACCACCCATGAACATCTCCTCATCTCATTACCGCCAGGTGCTTCATGACATCTATTTCAAAGCTCAAACGAATAGTGGAAGTCGATTTAAAGGTGAAATTACTGCATTTGATGGTGTAAAATGGGAATGTCGAGGTAATAATCTGATGAAAATTTCGGTATTTTTTGGTATAATATTCATTTAGACTGTGCAGCATAAGTAATGTCCGTCTCTTGGAAGCTGGTAACTAACTTTTAGAAAAATTCTTTTTTAATAGCTCGCCGAACCGGTCAGATTATTGCAAACAAAATACGGAGGAATAAAGTATGGAAAAGACAGCCGGTCCTAAACCACCGAATACCCAGGCATCCAAGGCCAACATCGAAAGTGACCTGATTGCCCGTTTACCTCGGGGCTGTGAAAAATTAAAGCAGCAGATACACCGAGTAATCGTTGGACAGGACAAGGTGCTTGATTCTATGCTCTGCTGTATGCTTGCCGGAGGCCACTGTATTGTCCAGGGCGTGCCCGGCCTTGCCAAGACACTGACGGTGCATTCGATATCCGATGCGCTTAGTCTGAAGTTTAACCGCATTCAGTTTACTCCCGACCTAATGCCTTCAGATATAACGGGCAGTGACATTATCCAGAGAGACCCTCAGTCAAAGCAGCGGCGATATGAATTTGTCAAGGGGCCCATCTTTGCCAATGTCCTCCTGGCTGATGAAATAAATCGCACTCCTCCGAAGACACAGGCAGCGCTTCTGCAGGCCATGCAGGAGCGTGAAATCACTGTTGCCGGCAGGACATATAAGCTTGATAAACCATTTTTTGTACTCGCAACTCAGAATCCTATCGAGCAGGAAGGGACATATCCTTTGCCGGAGGCTGCCCTGGACAGGTTTATGTTTATGATTTATATCGACTACCCCACGGCCAAGGAAGAATACATTATAGTCAAACAGACTACAACGGGCAAAAAGCCTTCTATCCAGCAGGTGCTGGGCAGAGATGATATAGTGCTTTTCCAGGAGATTGTAAGAATGGCGCCCGTAAGTAATGCGGTGATATCTTATTGTATCCGGCTTGCGCGGGCGACCAGGCCGAACGACCCGCTTGCCACCGATATAGTTAAGAAATATCTCAAGTGGGGAGCCAGTCCGAGAGCAAGCCAGTGTATGACGCTCGGTGCCAAGGCAAGGGCACTGATAAAGGGACGAATTACGCCCAGCTTCGATGACGTCAGAATTATCAGCAAACTTGTGCTCAGACATCGCATTATTCCCAACTTCAACGCCGAGGCCGACGGTATCAGCATCGAAGCGGTCCTTGATAACCTTGTTGAGCAGGTGCCGCAGCCGAAACAGCTGTCGTAACTATCAGTTTCAGCCTGAGTCCGTATGGAAACCGACTTGATTGGATAAGGCAGTGAAACAGAATCGCAAATATCTTGACCCTTTGTTTTTAAGTAATCTGGCGAACATGGATTTGGTGGCCAAGTGTGCGGTAGAGGGTTTCTTTTCGGGCCTCCACCCAAGTCCGTTTCATGGATTCAGCGTTGAATACAGCGACCACAGAGAGTACCATCTCGGCGATGAGCTGAAATTTGTTGATTGGAAGGTGTACGGCCGAAGTGATAAACTGTATATAAAACAGTTCCAGGAGGAAACGAGTACGACGGTTTATATATTGCTCGACAGCAGCAAGAGTATGTCTTTTGGCAGCAGTGCATCGGTGAGTAAACTTGATTATGCATCTTTTCTTGCTGCGGCGTTGAGCTATCTGATGCTCGATCAGAGTGACAGTGCTTCGCTTATACTGTTTGCTCAAACCGTCATAAAACGGATTCCGCCCCGGTCGAAACGCACACATCTCAATACTATTCTGGCGGCCCTGCAGAGAAACAAGCCTTCCGGCCGGACTAACCTTGCTGACGTTCTACACGTAATTGCCGACACCACTAAGCGCAGAGGCCTTGTTGTTTTAATTTCTGATTTACTCGATGATGAGGCGGGCATTTACAAAGGCCTGGCCCATTTGAAGTTTCTTAAGCATGATGTGATTGTGTTTCACACTATGGATCATCAGGAGCTTAACCTTGATTTTGAAGGATTGATTCAATTTGAAGATTTGGAGACCAAGGCTAAGATCCGCACATACCCGCAGTCTCTGCGGCAAACGTACCGCAGGCGAGTGGCAGAATTCCTGGATGATATAAAAAGGACAACCGGTTCAACGGGGATTGATTATTGTCTGCTTGACACATCAAAACCGCTGGACACGGCGTTGATGGCATACTTAGCCAGGCGAAAAAGGATGCTATGACCTTTATACAGTGGATATTTCTACTCGGTGGGCTGGCAGTAGTCGGGCCTGTGATTGCTCATCTGCTGGCAAAGCCGCGCTATAAACGGCTGCCGTTCACAATGCTTCGGTTTTTACACACCAGTCAGGCGCAAAGCCATTCCCGTCGAAACCTTCGCGACCTGCTCATACTGCTTTTTCGCTGCGCAATTATAGTTTTGATTGCAATGCTTTTCGCCCGGCCAATGTTTCTGGTCAGGCCCGAGCTGAAAGAGACCAGATATGTGCATTACCTCGGTTTGGATAATTCGATGTCAATGGGATATTCCGATGGTTCCGGTAGTTATTTCAGCAAGCTTCTCGACTCGGCTGTCGAATACATTCGTTCGGCAGATGAGCAAAGCGTGTTCAATATCTTCGTTTTGGGCTCGGCAGACTGGACCTGGAATCTGAGCAAGGAACAGGCGATAGGAGCGGTTCGAAGATTGAAAATTGTAACGGACACCGCGCATATTGGTGACTTTCTCTCAGCCTTCAATAAGACCGCACGTAAGGAACAATTGAGTGGGGCAGCTCAATTACAAAGTGAACGGAGTGGAAGCAGCCGCGATGTGATTTCGATTTCGGTAATAAGCGATTTTACTCCAAATACACTGGAGCAATTTATGGGTATCGTTGAGCCTGTCACCGTTGATAATATAGACTATAAAGCAATCGTTTCATCAAAAGCCATCAATAACGCTGCGATAACAAATGCCCGAGTCATGGGCGCTGCTGGCGGCAAACTGACGGTAAACGTCACTGTTGCCAATTACGGCCAGGTCAGGCAAAATCGCTGGTTAACAGCTAATACAGGGACAAGTAAATCGACTCCAGTAGAAATAAATCTGTCGGCAAACCAGCGAAGAGCATATCAGGTGTCAATAAATGTCGACATGGCCGGGCACGAGGATATGTTTGTGCCCGTGGAGTTGAGCTTGTCAGATGGTGATGGCCTTGAAGCTGATGATACGTATTATCTGTCGGTTTTTGTGCCCGAGCGCAGAAAAATTAATGTAATCCTGGCTGACAACGGCAAAGATGAAATGTTTCTGTTAAAAACCGCAATGAATGCGCTGTCACGAATGAATTCATATGATGCCATTACCATTAGGCAGGTGTTAATTAGTGACTTAGCTCGCTCGGAAATGGGCTGGGCTGATGTAATTATCTGTTCGGCAATAACTGAGCGACTGGGTGAAATCGCTCCGCAATTGAAGAATTTTGTTAAAGCCGGTGGTACAACTGTTTTTTTTATGACTGATAAGCCTTCACCCGGCGCTGTTGGAGAATTATGGAGTCAGAATGTTCTTCCTGCACTGCCGGAAAGATGTGTTCGCCAGCGGGCATACATACAGCCGAAACCTTATCATAGTCAGTCTCTCAGTGCAGAAAGCCGCCCCGCTTTTCAAAAAACAGTAAAATGGGCACCCGACGATATTGCTGCAAAGTCTTTGACCAACTACAGAATCGACAGAATAGTTTTGACCGGTTACCTGGAATGCGAGCCGCATCCTGACAGCAGTTGTGTGTGGCAATTGCAAAATGGCATTGGTTTTATCTATTCGAGGTGTTTTGGTGATGGTGCAGCTATCCTTGTTAATACTAGTGTTGATGATTCGCTTGGTTCTCTGACCAAGTCAAGTGCATCCACTGCTTTTTGTCGATATCTGTTGGGACGGAGTAATCAGGTATGTGAGTATGGTTTTGCGTGCAATGAGCAGGCGATGTTGCCGGTCTGGAATATTGAAGGATTATTTAACAGTAAGAAACAATTCTGGGTCGAAGGCCCGGACGGTCACAAACGCCGCGCAGCGGTTACAGAGAGTTTTCTATTGATACCTGCGTCGTTCGGCACCGGATGGATACGGACGCTGACTAAGCCAACGATGTATGCCGGAATTAACCTGCCGACGGGCGAGACTGATATGACTAAGCCGGCACCTGAGAAGCTTGCTGGTGTCATGAATCGAATATTCTTACCTGATTCGCATCAAAGTGCCGTTACAGCGGATGCAACCGGTTCCAGAGAGTATAAGCCTTTTTGGAAGATATTCGCATGGTTGATAATTCTGCTGCTTCTGACAGATTCGGTTATCGCAAACAGGCTGAAACGTTAGTTGGGACCTGGTTATGGTTGAGCCTATAGAAGACAAACTTGGTGTTCTGGTTGCCAGAGTTGCGAAGGTCAGGCGATGGCTGGTGACAATTGCCATACTGAAGATGGCGGCAATAAGTATGGTTTTTGTCTCGGTATACATTGGCATTTACGCGTGGCTTGACCACAGGTTGAATTTTGGCCAGGTCGACAGAACTGTAGCATTTACTTTACTAATTGCGGGGTTTGTTTTTCTGGTTTATAAGCTGAAAAGGTTGCTGGTCGTTCATATATCCTTCAGCGGAGCGGCGAATTTCATAGAAAGCAAGGAGAATTTTGACCAGCAGCTTGTCACTGCCATTGAATATTACGAGAAGAAGCAGGACTATCCGTATTCCGAAGCCCTTGCTGCGCAATTAGTACTGCAGGTAGATGAAGCCAGCAAAGAGTTCAAATTTGACTCGGTTATTGAAAAATGGCAGGGGTACGTTTTTGCGGCGGTTATCCTTTTGGGTATTGGCACAGCCTCTTTTTATATCCACGATAATTATGTTTACTTCTCATCATATTTCAGACGGCTCGTACGCCCGTTAGCCGCTGTTGAACCGCCGGCAACGACAAGTCTGGAATCGGTCACAAAAGACATAATCACCGAACCTGACTCTTTGGTAACTTTTACAGCCGAAGTCAAAGGTAAGGTACCGGAATCCGCAAAGCTCGTGCTGGTTGATATCGAGCCCAAGCCTGCTGAGCCGGCCCAGGCACAAAGTATCGCATTGGCAGGAACCGCAGACGACAGAAGGGGCCATAGATCTCAAGTGGCGCAGTTGCAGCCAACTTCCAACAAAGGGGAGACGCCAAGAATTCAAGCGACCAAATCTTTCTCGCGACCAGGCCATTTTAAATATCGATTTGAAGCTCAGTCGGTTTCCACTGACTGGCATAAGGTAAGTGTCTGCAATGTGCCGAATATCAAAACAATGACGGCTGAAGTGATGCTGCCAAAAAGCCACCAGAGAAGAAAGTGGATAAAACCTTATACCGAGCAGCTCGAAGACCATAACCTGGAATTAGTTGCCTGGAGCAAGGTCACATTAAATGCACAGACTACCGAGAGGCTCAAGGAAGTGAGGATTACAGGGCTGGACGGCAAAGTCGTGACGAAGCAGTTAAGCGGGGCGGATCAATTCACATACAGTTTTATCGCTGATAAACAGGGGCAGATAAAATTTCACCTTGTCGGCGAGGAAGGTCTGGCCAACGACAAACCGCCGGACCTGGAGGTTACAGTAAAAACCGACGAGCCTCCGGAGTTCAAACTGGTTTCGCCTGACGGCGATTATCTGGCCACCGATGTTGGCAGCATTCCCATTACGTTCGAGGTTACTGACGATTTCGGCCTGGATTCTGTCGAAATGTGTTTAGAAATCCCGGATGGCCGAGTTCAGACTTTTCAGGTCCCGCTTAACCAGGGTAGCAAGAGCGTGAAGTTTACCCGCACGCTTGAACTGGAAGATTATGATTTGTCCGTGGGAGACAGTCTGTTGTTTTATGCCAGAGCAAGGGATATTGATACCGGCTCGGAACCGGCACACCGAACTGCAACCAGTATCGTTTACTTTATCGAGATAAGACCTTACAGGCAGCGATGGCATCCAAAGCCCGGAGGCGGCAACGCACCGGGAGCAGCTTCTGTTGAACTCATTCATATTCTCGAACACACCCGAGCAATACTGAAGAAAACGTGGCGTATCGCCTCCAAATCAAACCTGACGCAGCAAGACCGGAGTGGGCTGGAATCTATAAACAGTGATGTTCAATACTGCGCCGAACGACTTGCCGGCCTTCGTGACAACCCGGATAAAAATTTTAGTGCAAGTGACAAAGCTACGATTAACAAAATCCTCACATATTATAAACAGGCAAGCAAATATCTCGTTGAGCACAATGCATCTTCGGCAGTAGTGCCGGAAAAAAATGCTTACAGGGTTTTACGCAAACTTATCCTTGAATTAGATATGGAACTGAGCCCACCTCAAAGTGGCCAGGGCCAGGAGGAGCAAAAGCCGGACAGTATCAAACTACAGGAACTGCCGCACTATGAGAAGGAGCGAATCGACAATGAAGTAAAAAAATTACAGAAGGTGTTGGAAAAAACAGCTCACCAGCAAAAAAACCTAAAAGAGGATTTTGAAGACTTTCTTGAGCAGCAGGCAGATAAGATCGAACAGGCTCAGAAGGCATTGGATGAGCAGTCGAAGACAGCCTCAGATAAAAAACCAGATCAGAGCCCTGGTCAAAAGGGACAAGACGAAGGCCAGGAAGGTCAGGGCAAGGAAGGTCAGGGTCAGGAAGGTCAGGGCCAGGGCCAAAAGGGTCAAGGCCAGGAAGGTCAGGGGCAAGAAGGTCAGGGCCAAGGCCAAAAGGATCAAGGTCAAGAAGGTCAGGGGCAAGGCCAGGGTACCGGTGGGCAGCAGAGCACAACTCAAATCGCCGCCAGCATGGAAAACAGATTCAAAATGCTACAGGCCAAACAGGCTGCACTAAAGGAACAGGTTTTGAAGTTAAAGCAGGATTTGAAGCAGCTGCCCGAATTCTCACAAGGCAGCGAGACAAGCCAAAGACAGCAGGCACAAAAGCATCTGGACAATGCTGCTGCCAAGATGAACGATTTTCTTGACAAACTAACTCAGGCACGTTACCAGCCGGATATGGACGAGCGAAAATCACGCCAGGCCGTTGAGATCGCAGAGTCGGCAAAGAACGAACTTGACCTGGCGGGAAAGGCACTTGAGAACGAATTGGCGTTAAGCGATGAGGAAAGTATTGCCAGAAAGGCCCAGGAAATGGCTGAGCAGCTTGCCGAAGATGCAGAGGCACTTGATGGCTCTGTCACACCCATTGAGCGCGAGCAGATGCTGGCTCGCCTCGAAGCGGCAAAGCGTCTGCTTGAAATGATGCCGCAGCCCCAACGGGCAATGGTAAGCAGGAGTACTTCCAGTACAGCACCAAGTCACGTTCTTACCCAAAATCCACAAGTCCCACCCGCGAAAGCCGCAAGGATGATGGCATACCAATTCTGGTCTATTGCTATAGATGCCAAAACACGTCACGTACGATTGATTGAAGATGAACCGTCTGACGCGAAGTTCTATAAACTGGAAACCGAGTTTTTCGAAAATACGGCCAAGTTTAATCGAAAACAGAGGCAATGATGATTTTTCCTGACTATCCAGGACATTTTACAGTTGGTGCGCTTTTTGTGATTTTTGGTGTGCTAATCGCTTTTGCTTTTCGCTCAAGGGAATTGCAAAAAGAAAAACTAAAACAGTATAAATGGCTGTTGGCACTGTTGCAATACGCTTCAATTGTAATTTTACTGGTGATATTGTGGAACCCGTCACGTCATAAGCCCAGAGAAATAATCGCCAGGAACTCGGTGATGGTGTTATTTGATACCAGTGAAAGCATGTCGGTCGTTGAAGATGGACAAATGAGCAGGCTGGACAAGGCAATTGGCATATTTGAAAAAAAATTCTGTCCTTTGGACCCGAAAGGGCCGGCCTATAAAGTCTATGGATTTGACCAAAAAGCCTATCACAGCGGCTCCTCGGATTTGCTGCGACGCTGGGGCTCTCAGACAAACATCCACAGTGTCCTTGCATTGCTGTCGAAATACGATACGCCGGAACAACTAAGTTCTGCAAAAGAAGCACCCAAAGAGAATGACAACGGCGAAAAGAAGCTAATCAAAAAAGCCAGGGTCGAGGGGGCGGTCATCTTTACGGATGGGCAGGCCGATAACAAAACTATCTCCACATATCTGCCGCTTCGTAACAAAAACTTTCCGATTGCCTTTATTTGTGTCGGCTCGAAGCAACCCCGGACCGATATAGCAATAAAATCAATAAATGCACCTGCACGAGTTGCTGTTGATGCAGCGTATAACGTAGAGGTAGTTGTAGCCGCAAGGAATTTACAGAATCAGGCGGTTACGATTGAATTGCTCAAAGATGGAAACCAGATAGATTCGAGAACGATTCCCGCCGACAAGTTTCGCAAAACCAGAGACCAAAGGTCCGGTCTTAGTTTGCCGGACAGGCTTGTGACAGCAGAGTTTGCCGTTGGAGCCGACAGGCTGGGCCGGCACAGACTTTCAGCTCGTGCAAAGCACCTTGAACAGGAAACGAATTCAGCAAACAACACGCGCAGCACTATGGTAGACGTGGTTGAAAGAAACACCCTCAAAGTTCTTTTCTATTCGCAGATGGCTAATTTCAATATCGGCAAAGTTCGGCAGGCTTTAGCCGGAGACAAGAATATTCAGTTAGACCTGGGGCTGGACGTGATTAAGGAAGCCATATTATCTGAAAAGGCCCGGACGATGTGCGGCCATGTCAAACTACCGGCTGAGCGAAACGAGTTTTATCAGTACGATGTTATAATTCTCGGGTCGTGCGCGCTGGACAGGTTTAGTGACGCCCGGATTGAGGGACTCTATAGTTTTGTGGTTGATAGGGGTGGTGGACTTATTTTGCTTCCGGGAAGGGACGAATACGGGCCGGCGAAATGGAAAAATGAAAGAATCAAAATTCTCGCGCCGGTATTCTTCGACGCTTATACCGCTGCAAAACAGACAACCGCCCAAAGCAAAATCGAATTAACAATTGAAGGAATCGACAGCAAAGTCATTGGACCCAAAAGTCTGCAGGACCACGATGGGCCAGCCTTAGCCTATTATCATACCATAGACAAGAAACCAGCGGCTACGATATTGGCCAGGACATCCGACAATCCGCTGGTAACTGTTCATCGCGTCGGTCGCGGCAGGGTTTGTTTACTTAACGTCTCGAAGCTTTTCAGATGGTATCGTGAGGACATCCAGGGCGGACTGCTGCAAAAGGTCATGTCCGGCTTAACCGCTTATATGGGCAGTACTACAAACCTTGAATCGACTGTCGAGCTGTTTGTGGAACGGGCAAATAGCCAAACCAACAAAGTCAGGTTTAGCGCATATGTTTGTGATAAATCGTTTACTCCTGTCAGCGGCACTAACGTACTGCTCAATGTCGGAGATTACTTTTTAAGTATGAACGATATCGGGGGAGGATACTATGTTGCCGAAATTGATGACTATGAAGGCGAAGCGATTGTTGCGACGGTCCAGGCTGAGTTGAATGGCCTATTCCTCGGCGAAAGATCTGTAACTGTGAATTTGCCTGTTGTCCGAACGGAAATGGATAACGTCGAGTCCGATCCCATGTTTCTGCGGGCACTTGCAAAAAGGGTCGGCGCCAAATATTTCGATATCGACAATCTTGATGAAAACGCTGCAAAGATGTTTGAAGGTACGACAAAGGTTGGCAGTTCAACTTATTTGACAAGCGTTTGGCCGCGATGGTCTCTGCTTTTGGTCCTGTGCCTGATTCTTGGTGTTAACTGGTTTGTAAGACGGGCAGTCGGCCTTGTTTGAAAATACAGGTTTGTAACATGAGAAAACTAATAATTATTTTCCTTTTGATTTGTGCAGGTGAATCAGCAACTGCCAAAGCACCTGTAACCGAACAAGCAGCCAGGCCGAGCACAAAGACGTATGCGTTGATTGTCAGTGGGATAAACAAAGACCCAGGAGAGCAGCGGGTAAAAGATGAGGCTGTGACGAAGCTGCGCAAGTTTTTCCTTAATAACGCCAAAGTAGAGCCAAACCAACTTGATGTGCTGGTAGACAGACACTCAGTGGCTGGTAAAAATTCAAAAATATCGACTGCCAAAAACTTGAAAATAACGATGGATTCACTTGCACAAATTGTTAAGCCGGAAGACAGGTTCGTATTTTACTATGTGGGCCAGGCTAATGTCGTGGCTGACAAGCTTCGGTTTAATCTGCCGGGCGAAGATGTAACGCACGTACAGCCGGCTGAATGGATAAGCAAAATAAAAGCCGCTTCAATTTTGATTGTACTGGATTGCCCCGGTGCAGCTCTGGCTGCTAAGAGTATGGCAGGACAGGGCCGGATTGTTATATGTGCCTGCAAAACTGAGCAGAATAACAGCACGCAATTCAGCCAATATTTCGTACCCGCCTTGACGGATAACAAAAGTGATACCGACGCAGATGGTAAAATCTCATTATTGGAAGCATTTACTTTTGCTTCCAAACAGTTAGATGATTTGTATCGACGGCAGCACCTGTTCAAAACGGAAACACCGTTGCTGGAGGATAATGGAGACGGTCTACCGAGTCCGCAGCCGTGGAGATACAAACTGGACGGGAAAGACGGCCTTGCTGCATCGAAATTTTCCTTTGTCCAGAATAATTAAAAGAAATAAATGATGACGTCGAAAAAAGAACAGATAAACCGAAGGGATTTCTTGAAAACAACGGCCAGGACAATTGCCGGTGCCGCGATGGCAGCACAGGGTTTTGTTTCAGTCACCGCCCGAGCCGCAAACAGTGAAAATTTAGACGATTTCGACAAGTATGACTTTCTGATGCCAAGAGTCAAATTCACCCACGAGAAGCGCGAAGTTGACCGCTGGAATGTCAGGCCGGGCGGGGACGCAAATCTGTTAAAAGAGTTTAGCTCTGTAATCCGCTGCAAAGTCAAACCTGTCAAAGGAGCAAACGGTTGGGAACCACAGTACGCAGCGGATGGTCAACTAAACGCCGTGGTCAGCTTCGATGAATTTGAAGAATTGAAAAAATATCCGTTTCTCTTTATGACCGGAGAAAATCATTATCAACTCAACGAGAAGCAAAAACAGAATTTGAGGGAGTATATCGCCAGGGGTGGATTCTTATTTATGGATGACTGCGTTGTGGGTAATGGCGGAGACTTTTTCTATCAAAGCTCTTATAAAGTACTGCAGGATGTTTTTGGGCCTAAAGCCGTAAAGAGAGTACCACGGGAACACGAAGTGTTCCACAATGTATATGACCTTGGCGAAACAGGCCTGCCTCACTTCGAATACCAAAAGCGTAAGCTGCCGGGAATGAAACGGTCGAAACGTACACCTTTGCCCTATATGCACGGCCAGAACCATGGTGCAAGAGGCGTTTTTATTGGTGACCGCCTGGCTGTTTTTCTTTGCTCCACCGATATTCACTGCGGCTGGTGCGATAGCCACGGTTACGAGTTTGGCAGGGACAACTACGAGAAAGCGATTCAAATGGGAATTAATATTATTATGTACGCGATATCGCATTGAGCTGCTTTAATCAGTCACAAAATTGGGATTCAGTTAGAAGTGGAATTGCCGATTTTGTCGACTCTGCATTCTTTAGTTAGGGCCAGCTTGTAGAAACGGGTCGGAATCCAACCTAAGTGAAGCCGGAAGCGATTGTCAAGCGGGCATCGGACCGCTGCAAAACAGTTGAATTCTCCACGAATGTGCTTTGGAAAGTTTTTTCCCAGACTCAACGATTATTGATCCAGCAGGGATTTCCCAGGAGCAGCAACATGTCAATGTTTTTCAAAAATCCATGTCGCCAAAAGGTCTCCACCGATGTTAATATTGCTCAGATTGACCACATACGAACATCGATTTTTAGCCGAAAATGACCTTTTTTGGAAAGATATTTTGTGAATTTAGGAAACTATGCAAGCCAGGCCTCCATCGATTCAGCGGGGATGGCTTAGACGTTCTCGATGGATTTCTTTAATTCCCGGCAGGACTCAAAGAATTCTTCCGGCGTCATTTCCTTCAGAAAGACAAAGCCTCGCGTTGCGCGGATCAAGCCGCTGGGGCTGTTGTGGAACCATTCTCTGCCCAGGCAGGTCTTGATCTTGCCGTACTGCTCGACCTGGATACGCTGTGCAAGTTCGGAAAATGGGCCGTCATGTTCGTAGCTGGGAAACGACGCATTTCTCTGGCTGGTGAACGTATTCATGAAAGCGTCGTGTGCGGTGGCGAACATGGCCATGGTTACGGGAACGAAGACATTGGCTTCGGATGGATCGAATCGGAACCAGACGTTTCGATAGCCCCATACTTTCAGGTCCTTTTTCCCGGTGCGCTGCAGATGAATCCGCAGGGCCTCGGCGAAGACCTGCATCACTTTGTAATGCGTATCCGGGCCGCTGGCTTCCGGGTCGAACGCCACCGTGACAATATCGGGATCAATTCGCTTGAGCTCTTTGACAATCGGAGGGACATCCTCGTCCATGGTCGGTTCGTCGGTGAAAATATCGCCCGTGTAGAAGCCCAATCGCAGGTGTTTAATGTTTTGGCACTGCCAGCCGTAATACCCCCAGAGGCATTCGGCCTCCCATTCGCGGGCCATCCCTTTGAGTTTTTGGATATACTCGGGGTCCTTCTTGCCCGGGTACACGGTGGCGAAGTAGTCTTCCAACTCCGAGATTCTTGTCTCGGCGTTGTCGAGGAAACTATCGTCGAATAATTCCACCAGATTGCGGAGCATCCGGCGGGCGCAGCCTTCGGCTTTCTCGTGTTCGCTGCGGGCGGCCACGCCGTCAAGGTACTGCCACACATCGCGGTTGCGATCGGTTGGATGGTCCTCTGCGAAGTAGCCCTCCTTTATCAATGCTCTAAATTCGCTGTCACCCAGAAAACACAGGAGATTGGCCATCTGGCCCCGCATGAACTCGTTGGTTACGGCTGTGAATCCGCTCGTGAGCGTCACGAAATGGTGCGTGTTGCTGTGCCGACGAAAATGCCGAACGACCTGCGCAAAATAGCCGAGCATGATGTCGTCGTGATGGGGTTCTGTGTGAAGAAAGCACTTGTTCTTGTAGACACGGACGCCGTTCTTGATGGAGGCGGCCAGGCGATCGCGGGCGATTGTACTCAGTTGTCCCAGCGACTCCGGACGCCTGGCAAGAACGGATCGGACAAATCGATCCGACTGCGTATCGGTCTCGGTAAGGTCCTCAAGTCGTTTCCTGAGCCCAACGGACAGGTCGACCAGGGCCTTCTCGACGTTAGCATCGCTCAGTTGCGGGGTGTTTTCAACTGTCTCGATCTGCCGTTCGACTAAGCGGCCGGCAGCACCGCGCGTAATATAGAAACGGGCATTGGACAGCCGACGCAAGGCGCTCGCCGGAACATTTATATGATCGTCTGACTGGATGGCCTGGGCCACGAGATTTGCCTTCGCCTGTCCGGCGGCCATGACAATAGCGTTGCAATCGGGATTGTATGTGATCGTTTGCAGGCCGATGGTGATAACCAGCGATTGGCGCGCGATCTCTATGCCCCCGAGGTCCGTTGCGGCTGCGGCTTGGGTTTCGTAATTGATCGGACACAAGCGCGTAGTCGAATTGTGGTCCGAACCTTTGATATTGAAGCCGATATGGCCGTCCGGCCCTATCCCGCCGAGAAAAAAACCGATACCACCCAATTCCCGAATGCGTTGCTCATACTGCATGCACCACTGGTCGAGGCGTTCGAGCAACGCCTTCTGTTTGCGTTCGATGTTGTTGGCGGCCTTTCGGTATCGCAACGTCAGATCAACGTGATTCTCGGGCCAGAAATGGTGCAGTTGCTGCCCTTGTTCCAAGCCTATGGACGATGGATCGATCAGCATTGCTTTCTCGGGATCCAGGCCGAAACCATCGATATAGAACTGCTTCACGTAGTGAATGAAGCTGTTGTGCTGAGCCGAGTCCATCGGATAAAACTCGTCGATCTGCACAAAGTGAAGGCTTGCCATGTCCGGCCTTTTGGCCGGATCGACGCCGGCTTGTTCGAGAATCTGCCGGATTTCACGCTGCTCCCAGTTGGTAAGCAAACGCTGAACCCACTTGATGAAATGTTCCGGAGTTTTGCCTGTGGGCAGCGAAATGACCCCTCCGGGATTGCTCTGGACCCATTCGATAAAGCGCATCGCGGCGAGCTTGCCCAGCGCAGGGAAGTTCTCGACGACAATCGTAGCTATCTTCTCGGTCGGCGGATAGAGAGCGGCGAACGGCGAGGCCTGCTCGGCTACTTTTTCGACCGGCGTTAACTTCACATCCATACCTATTTCCTGTCAGAGTAGTCTCGGGATCGACAAATCGATAGGACAGCATACCACAGCCTCCTGCAATTTCAAGCCTCGATCCCACAAATCCACCGTGCGACGAACATTTTTGTGTCCGCGTGGATAAATCATGTCGCGAGCGGAAGTGCACCATGATCGCAAACATGGAAATCTGATGAACGATTATTTCAAAATAGGTGGTAATCCCCTTAATAAGGCAATATTCGGAGGCTGGCTCGAAGAAGGAAAGCTGCAAAACGCTTACTACCTTATGGAGCAGAACAAAATGAAATATCTCTTTCTTGCCCTGGGCGAGAATCCCGATGACCGAAAAAGAAACTTGGCATGGGGTAACAAGATAATAAAGGCTCACCCTAAACACCGCGTGTTTCTCACATTCCATGTCTATATGAGTGAGGCCAGCCGCTTATTGAGTAAAGACGGTCGCCCCGATCCTACCGATGGCGCAGTTTATCAGCAATTGATAATGCCGAATCGAAACGTTGAATTTCTTACATGCGGGCATTTCGGGTCACATAAAAAGGGAAAAGGCAAAGGTCTGAAAAAATACCAGGGGGTCCTTGAGTTCGGACACGATCTATCCACAGGACACCGCAGTGACAAGACCAAGGGGGGCACGGCACATCAAATTCTCTTCAACGGACAGTTCCTTCAGCGCAACAACGGCAGAAACGGTGGTGATGGATGGATGCTGTTGATGGAATTTGCTCCCGACAATAAAAGTGTCAAGGTGAAAACATATAATCCTTTCTTGAAGACGTGGAGAACTGGGCCTGAATATGAATACACCCTGAAACGGAATCGATAACAGAAACGCCAAAAAATGAAACAACAAAACAAACGTGTAATAGCTTCGGCTAGACCTGGCCAAGAGGAGGGCCAAGATAGACTGGAAGTAACAGCGAACTCCCCCCAATCCGAAAGTCTAATTCCTCCCAACCTCCCATCAAGTGATCTGTTATAACAGATCATTTCAGATCACCGCCCATTTTTGTCCTATTTGAGGGCACAAAAAAAGCTCTGTAAGTGCTTAGTTTACAGAGCTTTATATTAACGAGGCCGAAGGGACTCGAACCCTCAACCTTCGGATCGACAGTCCGATGCTCTATCCAATTGAGCTACGGCCCCATCATCTCAATCACAAACTACAATATACCAGTCCATTAGCTTTTATGTCAAATGTTTTTATGCTAAACCACTCATACTGGAACAATTGACCAAATAAATCCCTTGTTGAATCCAGTTTCAACAGCGAAATGGTCGGGATTTTTAAGCCATCGGATTTTATCCATCTGTTTCAAAACAAATACTGCCGGCAAAGCATTAATTACATCTCGACTATTAGCTGCGGTTTGCCCCCATAGTGTATGTGCCCTTATATGTAATAACTATTTTCTCGAAGACCGTGAGCGTCTGACCACTGGTTGTGATTTACTGCTCTTCTTATGACTTTGCTGCAGAAGCCTCATTGCTTTTTTGACGTCGGCGATTTTCAAAACGCCGGTCGTCCGGCCGCCTTTCGCGCCTGCAGTGCAGTATGCATACGAAATATTTATGTGGTTCTTAGCCAATTTTTCCGCTACTGCTGCGAGCGCACCGGACTTATTGTCCAGGGTCACACACAAAACCTCTGTTTGGTTATAGGGCATGTTTAGTTTTGACAGCACTTCTTTTGCTCTTTCCGGAGCAGCAACAACTACCCTCAAAACACCATGTTCTACTGAGTCCATCATGGTCAACGCAGTGACATTGATCTTAGCTCTGGCAAATTCGCCAAGTACCCGGGCCAGCACTCCCGGCTTATTAACCATAAAAATGGAAAATTGCGGCGCAATATACATACCTTCAGCCCTTCAAGTAATTATCTCACAATCCATTAAAGTAGTAACGGTCAATCTTTCCAATTCGCACACTAATTGCTTACCGCACTGACAGCGGCTTCATTATCCGGGAAAAATGTGAAAATCTTATCAAGATTGGTTATTTTGAAGACCTTGTGCAATTGTGGACTTATCGCACTGATAGCAACTTCGCCGTTATACGACGCCAGTTTAGACCGGATCTCCAACAGTACCCCCAACACTAAGGATGAGAAAAATTTTACTCGGCTAAAATCAAATATTAGTCTGCTCGGCTGATTCTCGTCCACAAAATCCTTGATATGTTTAGAAGCAGTGGCAATCATTTCTACATCACTTATCGTAGCAGCTTTGAAAGCCACTACTGCAACACTATCCTCACTGGTTATTTTGACGTCAACTATTTCTTCCATGGTGCTTGATGCATCTTTCCTGTCAAAAACAAAAGTTCAACTAATTGTCTTATGTTTAAAAGTTCTATTTTAATTTTCGCTCATAATTACACATTTGTCAATAATCAATTTCCTTATTTCCACTTTCCTGCTTTAAGGGGGGCGGCTGCTTTATACCATTACCCTGGCGCCAAGGACATCCCGGGTCGATCCGCAGTTGCTGCGAACGATATATGTGGTCGCGTTCGTGGATAGAGAAAAGTGGGCCGCGGGCAGAGATCCAACCTCGGACAGCTATTGCAGGCCTTTGGGCGGAGGTGAAATTGGCTTTGATTCCGGCTTCGCCAGAGGCTACGCCGCGACAAGTTGGGTTTGAATTGGCTTTGTATTGGGTTTGTATTGGGTTTGTTTTTCCCACGTTCACCAAGTGTCCTTTTGTTCGTAATACATTGTTAATACGTTGTTTATGTTCATTTGACTTTTTCTGAAATTGGCTTTGTTTTGCATAAAAAGTTTGATTTGTAAAGAACTCTCGACACTTGTAGAAAGTTCTCTACAGACGTAGAGTGCCTTAAAGAGACGTAAGTCGTTTATTAATCGCAGATTACGCTGATTTATTGCCACAAAGACGACAGACGATAGACGACAGACAATAGACGATAGAAGACGCAAATTCTGCTCTAAAAGCGAGCATAATTCGTATCTCGTGAAGCGTGAAGCGTATCTCGCCATTTGAGGCCGAAAAGACGGCGTTATATATGAAAAGAAACTCAACTTCGTCCACAAGGCCATTGAAACAGCCTTTTTCAGAAGCCGGCGAAATAGGTGTTTATTTGTCATTAATACACCCAAATGTTTCAAAACTTGTCTTTTATGATGCAAAATAATGCTTTTTTTGCTTTTTAAATGGCTCCCAGCCTACTGCATGCAGGGATACGTGGGCCACGGCCCCACTATTGCGGTTCTCCGCAATAATTAGTATTTAGTATCTCGTATTTAGTATATAGCCGGTTGAGGCCGGGACGGCCGGCATTATCTATAGCAACAAAGACGACGGACGATAGAAGATAGAAGACAGATGGCAGAAGTTCGTATAGTGTATAGCATCTCGTATATCGACGTTTGAGGCCAAAAAGGCCTGATTCCTTACTTTTAACTTCCCAATTTTACATTCTAAATTCTCATTTGTCGTTTATATTATACCAAACATGACCAATATGTTCAATGAAAATCGAACTTTTTTATAAAAAAAGTGCTTTTTTCGACCGCCAGTTGTGGGCGGCGTCACATTTGCCACCACTGAATATTGAGCCGGACGTAAGAAAAACCAGCGACTAATTGTTTATTAGCTGTTTAGCGACTTGTGTTACGGATTCGATGAATTTTAGCCAATCGTCTTCGCTTATAATCTTTCTTACTTCTTCATCTGTTAGCCAAAGGTCGGCAAGCCACTTTAGAATCTGTTCAATATCGTCGGCTGTAAGTTCAGGCCGGGCCTGTTTGGACTCTATGGATGGGAAGAAACCTTCGCCCATGCCCATACTCTTACCCATACCCCGGCCGTAACTAAAGGGAAAGGCTTTTGCCCAGGGCGTCTGCCAGAGCCAGTCTTCACAGAAGCGGGCAAGGTCGTTGGAGTCGATGAAATCGTTGTCTACGAGGTCGTATACATCGTTGTAATCGTTGACATCCTCCGGCTTCAATTGCCAGACGTCGGCAATGAGGGCATAATCAAAGAAGTTTACAAAACCGTCGCTGTTGAAATCGGCCGGGCTCCAGTAATATTCGTCGGCGCCCATATCGACGATTGGGACATCGTTATAATCTCCGTCAAATACTCTGGGTTCGCCGTCGATGTCTGTCTGTCCGGTGTAATCTCCGTTCGGGTCGCCGCGGTCGATACATGGTGAATCGGTGGTAAGGTGATAATCATAAATATGGTATGCCCTGGGGGCTTTCGCGATAGACTCAACATTGCCCCATACATTTATGGTGTTGACATCGTTGGATACTATAAAGAATTGCAGGGCCTGCAATGTGTAAGGATTAACAAATTTACCTGCAAGTTCGTTAACGGCCCAGTCGGCACTGGAATCGGTCAGGGTGCTTTGAAAGGTCGAGCTGTCATAAAATGCATCTTCCGACCACGAGCCGGACTGCTGCACATCAAAGAAACAGGGATCTTCGTCGATATTATAGCCAACATCCGTCCCGAGTTCGACAACCCAGTTACTTCCGCTACCATTGGAAGCTTTTATATCGGAGTAGCTAATGTTCGGGTAAGATTCAGATGAAGGATAGTTGTATATCTCGTCCCCATCGGATGTACCAACGTTCCCCCATAAGATGCAGTTAGTTAGATTCGGAGAAGAGTTATTGTAATTGTACATCCCACCGCCATAGCTCGCACTGTTCCCAATAAGCGTGCAGTTTGTCAATGTTGGAGAAGAATTGTAATCGCTTATCCCACCGCCGTACAAAGCATCATTCCCTGCAAATATGGAGTTAACAACTACAGGCGAAGGATCATGGATGTTGTACATGGCACCGCCTAATCCATTATATAAATCAGTGACATTATTGCCGGTGAAAATGGATTTAGTTATCTTCGGTTTTGAGGAACTGCTAAATATACCGCCGCCATACTCAATCGCGTCATTGCCGATGAAAATGCAGTTAGTGATGTTTGCATCGGAATAATAGTTGTAAACTGCCCCACCATACCAAGCCGAATTATTACTGAAGATGGAGTTGGTCACATTCGGTTCTGAAGAATTTGTATTGCACATTGCGCCTCCCATGCCATGCTGGACCTTGCTAGCCGAGTTGCTACTGAATGTGCAGTTAATTATCGTGGGAGAAGACTGGTCATTGTACATCCCACCCCCACAGGAACTACTGCCCGTGGATGTGTTCGCAGTGAAGGTGCAGTTAAGTAATATGGGAGAAGACTGGTCATTGTACATCCCCCCGCCAGACATATCAGTAGAATTGTCATTGAAAATGCAGTTAGTGATATTAGCAGAGGAAAATTCGATGTGAAGCCCACCGCCATGGTAAGCCGAATTATTGCTTACGTTGCAGTCTGTTAAGGTCAGGTTGTTGGAATCCTTGAAATAGATTCCGCCACCGTAACTGCTACCGGAAGAGGCTTCGTTTTGGCTTATTATGCAATTACTTACTGTGAGATTGTTAGAATCCTTGCAATATATACCACCACCGCAGTAGTTGGGATCAGGGTATTGGGCATTAGCCTTACCGGCTGTAATTGTGAAGCCGTCGAGGATGACGTTATTGACGTCTTCACATTTTACGACGTGGTAGCTGTTATCATTCTTTTCATTTGGCGTACCTATATCACCGCTTAGCGTAGTAATGCGAGTCTGCCAGTTTCTATCAGCAAAGTTTGGATCGCCGCTGTTGGGAAATCCACCGTAAATGGCAATGTTGTTGACCAGTTCGAAAAAAATCGACCGATCGCTAGTAGTAGTAGGCTTGTAAGTTCCCTCAGCGGCCCGTATTTGGTCACAGTCGCACGTGCGTGCGGTATGGAGGGCTTCCTGTAAATCTTTATAGGCATGGAGCCATGAAGTTCCGTTATGACAGCTGTTGGGATCGTTGGCATCCTTATTTACATAGATTATATCTCCGCCATAGCAGCATATATTTGTATCCTCAACAGCGAAAGTGCAGTATTCATCACTTTCTATTTCGCAATAATTGTAGATTTTGTATCCAGGCTTGGCGTAATGATTGACTCCGACCTGAATCCGGTAGGTGTTGGAATCCGAGGCCGACATAACAGGAATTTTCCAGGTAACCGTATGCTTGTCGGGGTCATAGTAGCCGTTTGGGTCCGATGAATTATAATCAACCTCATCTGGAAGATGGTCTGTGATGAATACGTTGGTGTCGGCAAATCCGTTAGCATCATAGTGAATATTATAGTAAAGCCAGTTATACGGCGTTCCGTACAATTCATGCTCAGCTTCGCTAATCAGCGGCGAAACACAATTACCGTCATTGACGTCTTTGACAAGCTCCACAAGAGGAAAGGGATCTTTGTATGAGACATCACCTGCAAGGACGATATCGGCCGGGCCAGAAGAATCTGTGGTTTCGGTATCATAGGGAAGGGCATCAAAATTGTTAGTATCGTGTACTTCAATATGATAATTTGATGTTGTTATATAGATAAGTCCGGTACACGGATCGGTAGTAATACCTATTACGTGTGCGCCGATAGGTTTTTCCTTGAATAAGGGATTATTGACATCGTTTATATCTGTCCTGACCAAGTAGTAGTGTTGACCATAACCTCCTGTAAATGAACCTGTATACATATACCGATTTGTTGAATCGACAGCTATTCCGACAGCTTGCCTGGCAATACTATTTACGTCGATATTTATGAAGCCCTTACAGCCAAAGTTTGGATCATTGGTGTCATAATAATAAACAGTATTAGTAGAACTGGTCACATACAAGCTGTTTGAGCTTTTATCGAGAGCAATACCCCAAGCACCATATGGATAAGTACCAATATTCTCTAACGTTTTATAGATATCGCCTTCAAGAGTGAGTTTTTTTCTAACGGGATTCCAAAGATAGACATAAAGTCTATTGTCTTGCCTCTTAACGACGTAGAGTTTTTGTTTGTACTGGTCGAAAGCAATTCCTGCCAAGCTGCTGCCTCCGGGAACCGATACCGGATTTTCTTCAGAAACCATTGTCTTGGCGTTGACCATTTCAATGACGTTTGAGCCTTCGTAGGTGACAAAGAGAGTTTCGGAATCAGGGTCCAGGGCCAGGCCGACCGCACCTCCGTGAACGGCTAAATTCTCCGCAGCTGCCTGCTCCTCAATCTGGTCACTCTGAATATCATACGCCTTGATGGTACTGGCCCTATCAGTGATTACGTAGACTGACTTAGCCTGGGCTATGCTGAACATGACGAGAACAAAAATAATTAGGGATAAGATACTTACGTCAAGTTTCTTTCCTAGCAACATTTTGTTTTCTCCTTAAAACAATTTTTGAAATTTAAGCTTTAATAACGCTTTCTGAAAAAAAGTACCCCCAAGGCAAATAATAAGAACGACGTTGGTTCTGGAACTATATTCAGGTGTAGGTAACTTACGTCATTATAAAACGAAAATGAAAATGGCGCGTCGTTACTAATATATATACCTTCAATCCAACCATCACCTTCTAGTCCACCAGTGGAATGATATGTTACATCATAAGCATAAAGATAAGCCACACTATCATTTCCGGCCGCGAACATCTCTAATGTATCCCCGGCCGCATAAATATTTACGATACTGTTACCCTGAATAAACAACCATTCTATATCGCCATCGTATATATTAGCTGTTGCATAATTCGTTAGTTCCAACTTCCACATAGCACCACCCAAAACATCCAAATGTGCATCATTGATTACCCATACTTCATTATAGTAAGGGACGTTATCATCAAAAGTGTTGTGGCCAGAATCGAATACAAGGTCGGCACGACAAGGAGTAGCTGACAAGAGTAATATAAGGATTATAAGAGTATTTGCTGGTGGCTTTTTCACTTCTCTCCCGTTTTTATTTCGCGATTTCATAATATTCTCCTTCTAATTCATTGATAATATTCATAATACCAAAATTCAAGGCTTAATTCAAGCACTTTCCGGCTGCATTTACGGCAATAACAGCCAAGAAACGCTCTTACGCTCCTGAGAGTCAGCCTAATAATCCGACGTGTCTGTATATATGCCGTTCCTGAACCAAAAACTGTTGATGCTTTTTTCCCAGATTTTTTCAAAATGAGAAAAAAACTTGGAAAAATTTTGACCCTCCGTGGCAGGTTGTGTTAAAGGGCAGGTTTTTGACTCGGGATAGGCGCGTTTACTTTTGTAATTTTGTAAGCTCTTCCTGACACATTTTGAGTTGGCCCGGGTCAGAGAGCTTTTTGGCCGCAGTTTGCAAATGTTTTATCGCCAGCTCGCTATTTTGGAGGTATCGTGAATATAATATTCCAAGCATCAACTCAACCTGCTCTACATATTCGTATTTGCCGTAGTGTTTTAAGAATTGTTCGTAGGCTGCGGCAGCCTGGTCCGGTTTGTTGTCGCTGGCAAGCTGATTGGCAATATCCAGTAAATACTGTTGAGGGAGAATCTGCTCACTATCGATGTCGATAAGTTCCAAATATAGTGTAGCTGCGGCCGGCAGGTTTCGCTGAGTGATTCGACTGGTAATTTCGTTGCGAATCTGTGTAATTTTTTCGGCCTGCTGCTTTTGGGCTGCCGTTTGTTTAACCTCCTTGACATTTATTTGCTTAGTTGTTGTCCGGTCGCTATACGGGTCGTAACTGCTCGAAACAACATCGCGATACTGACGCCGCCTGTTCCATCGTTTTATCATTGCCCACAAGTCGAAACCGCTGCCGGTAACCAAACCGCTGGCGAGCAAACTTAGTATAGCTGCAATGCCAAAGGCGTATCCTGCTATGTGTGCATCATAAGCGACCGCAGCAACGGAAAATCTCGGTTCAATGATGTTGTCCCAGAAAATGAGTTTAAAGAGGATAAAATACAACGCCAACAACTCCATCGTGCCAAAGAAGAAAAACCAATAGAGTACAGTGATGAAAGTCTGCGGGAACAGTGCCAGATAAGCTCCTGTTATCGCGGCGACCGCTCCACTGGCACCAAGGACAGGATTAACGTGCAGGATTGTATGTCCGATTCCTGCGAAAACAGCTCCACCAAGATAAAGAGACACATAACCGGCGTGTCCGAGCTTGTCGTTCACATTATTTCCAAAAATGTATAGAAAATACATATTGCCGATAACGTGCCAAGGACCACCGTGCAAAAAAGCGTAACTTATAAACTGCCAGAAATGCCAATCACCGGGAGTGAGCATAAATTGCTTTGCCCAAGGCCGAAGAATCTCCACCGTCTGGCCTGTGTAAGGATTGATACGAGGAAGATATGTCAGCAAAAAGATGAGCACATTGATAACTATCAGGGCGTAATTTGCATACGGGGTGCGCCATGGCCGGATACTCGTACGAATGGGTAATATAAACATAAGTTAACCATTAATTTTTAATATTGAACTTAAGAACCGCGTTATTGTAGTGGCAAAGAACAGCCGTGACAAGATAAAAAAGGATGGCAGCCGAGGGCACCGCAATTGGTGAGTAAGAAATGGAGGCCCAGCAAAAAAGCTTTATTTTTTGTTAAGATGTTGTTATCAATTGTATCTACGATATATGTTCTCAGGGACAAATGCAGGAAAGAAGACGCATGTTCAGGAAAGGAATACGTATGAAGAAAGCAATAGGCGGGATGGTGATGGGTTTGCTGTGTTTGTTTGCCGCGGCAGTGGTATTCGGTGGGCAGGGTGGGAAAAGACAAGTCAAAGTCATCTCATGGGGCCGCTGCCTCTCTCAAAGGGGCGAATTTTACGCCGGCGACGAGGCGATTCGTATCGCCGACAATGTTCTGCTCTACCAGCGCAGCACGGGCGGCTGGGCGAAGGGTATCGATATGGCCCGTGTCCTGAGCGACGGCGATAAAGCCCGTATTCGCAGCAGTAAGAACAGGCAGGATTCCATACTCGACAACGGCGCTACCCATACGCAGATACGATATCTGGCCAAAGTTTATGATGCCACCAGGTTAGAACGTTTCAGGCGGGGCTTTCTCAAGGGTGTGGACTACCTGTTCAAGGCCCAGTACGACAACGGCGGCTGGCCGCAGCGTTTTCCGAAGCCCGGCGGCTATTCGATGCACATAACATTTAATGACGGGGCCATGATTGGGGCGATGAGCGTGCTGCGCGATATCGCAGAAAAAAAGCCTGGCTATGGTTTTGTGGATGAAGGCCGGCGCAAAAAGGCGGAAAAAGCCGTCCGGAAAGGCATCAATTGTATCCTCAAGTGCCAAATCATCGTCGACGGCAAACG
>JAUWLI010000168.1 GCA_030613765.1 Phycisphaerae bacterium | reverse complement strand
ATTATATCAAATAGGAGTCGTGTTTTCCAGAAATTTTATTGATTTTCCGCGTATTGTACGGCGTATTGCGTCTTATTTCCGCAATATACGGGAAATACGACGGGTTTGATGGGTGGGCATTTTACGGTTTACCGGGAGGCTTCGATAAATATTCGACTGCAATCAGGGTTCGGGGGGTTATTTTCGTCAAATCCAGTTTTCTGCCGGCATAAGAAAGCTCTGCATCTGCCTCGACGGGCAAAACTAATATCTTTCGTGCTTTGACAACGTTAGAGAATTCAAGGGAAACATTGACCGGCTCATCGTTGAAATTTTCGACAACCAAGTGAGTATCACCGATTAAATACAAAGCAACCCTGTTAGGGGCATCAAATCGAATTCCTAAGGGGGTCAGCAATTTGTCGCGGATAGAGTTGAGCTCATCTCTTGTCAGCTTCAGCAGATTATGAGGATTTCCATCGACCTTTAGAACTGTCAAATTTTTGTCATCAAGATCAACACCTTTCAATTTTTTGGCGAGACCATCTGTTATGATCACAGGCTTTTTGGCACCGAGCATTTTGTTGAGCTTATCAGAGAAGGCCGGATCTTTGAGGGAGTGTACTGCAAAAAAGGCGGCTTTTACATCGGAACGAATCTCGGCGGCAGGGACAAGCGGCAATCCCAGCATCCCTACGAAATCGAACACGTACATCTCGCCATCAGCATCACTATTCGGCGGCTTCGGTGCGTGAACTCCTTTGATGGGTTTGTTCCTCACAATTTCAGCGAGTTTGAACAAGCCGGGAATCTCTTTGCGTAATTTTTTGACATTTGCCGGCCCAGTCTCACGCAACAGAGAGCCATAACAAAACAGCAGCATCTCCTTAGCATCGGCCAGAACGGTCTGGCGCGCCTGCTCCACATAGGTATTCTCCGTCGTACCATAAGGATCGAACCAGCCGCCCCCTGTTTTCGGGCCGCCTATTTCGCCGAGCCAGCGCATAATATAGTAAGCTTCGTACTGGACCTTCTTTCCCCAGCGCAGATTATCGTAGTCGCGCGTTTCGGTGCCGACCCAGATTTTGTCGAAATCAGCAGTCTGCTGTACGACCTCGTAACCACGATTGTGAAAATTGTCATACCACTGAGGATATTTGATTATGATTTTTACGTCCGGATTGACCGCCCGTGCCGCTTTTAGAATCCTGTCCTGGTTCACTTTAGTCATCAGCTCACAGCGGTAATCAGCCCATGTCCTGTCGCCGCGAGTCTTTTGGCACTGGTCGCACTCGCAATCGGTGAAAAGAAAATCATCAACCATAATCTCATCAAAGATTGAAGCCGTGTACTCGAATATTTTCTGAAGCTCGTCTTGTGTGCCCTTATCCGTGTAACAGGAAATCTCCTTCCAGCGTGTTGAAATCTTCCCGATTTTGGTAGTCGTAACACAGCCGGAGACCTCGAATCCCTTTGCCTCGAATCTGGATTTGGCGTGCTGGAGCGCTTTACGTTCGGCGGTATATCGGCCCCTGTACGTTTCGACGAAAACGTGCGTGACGCCAGTCTTTTTACACCAGTCGATTGCTTTATCTATGCCTTCATCGGTAGACAAATACGCACGGACATTCTGGGCGGTAAACAGCGTGGAAATTCTTAAGAGTTCTTTTTCTTCGTTTGCCAAATCCCATAGCGATTGGGATTCCTGGGACGGAAATATTAAGGTGAGCAGGAAAATGGTTTTGATTGTAAACAAGATTTATCCTCCTTTCCGAGATATAAGAACACAAATACAGCATCACATCCGTAGATTTATATAAACACAATTATCACTTGTGTCCAGAAGTTTTTGCCCGCACCTTTATTTCCGCAAACGCCAGTACAGATTTACTTGAAAGGCGCCCATTCTGTGACGTTTTGTACAATATGAATCCAATTCTTAGTTCGAGGTCCTAAAAATAAACAAAGCCGGCAAACGATCTCAAAACTGATACAAAATCAGACATAGAGCCGTCTCTTAGACCGGCAGAAATGCCGTTTTTCGTGGATCCTTTTAGAAATCCCAAGAAAATCCGCCATAAGCGGGCAAAATGGGTGGTCCACGGGAAAGTCAACAGCGTTTTTTGTCGATAAAAAACAGATTAAAGAGAAAAAGTAGTCCTATAAACGAACATTAACTTCATTTGAGGGATATTATCAAGGGCTCCGGCAAAAAGAAACAAACAACATAAAATGCAAATCGTAAAAACTGTTGAATTGTAAAGTTTTTAGCTTTCTTAAGATGGGTTGATAATGGTATAATTATAAAGGGTATCATACACACTAAGATGCTATTTACTAATGAAGAGGTAAAAGATGTTTGAGCGTTTTACAGACCGTGCACGCAAGGTTATGGCGCTGGCCAACCAGGAGGCCCAGCGATTTAACCACGAATATATAGGAACCGAGCATATCCTGCTGGGCCTGGTTAAAGAGGGCAGCGGAGTGGGGGCTACAGTTCTGAAGAACCTGGATGTGGATATAAAGAAGCTCCGCCTGGAGGTGGAAAAACAGGTCAAGAGCGGGCCTGATATGGTTACCATGGGAAAGCTTCCGCAGACACCGCGAGCCAAGAAGGTCATTGAGTATGCTATCGAGGAGGCCAGGTCGCTTAACCACAATTATGTTGGGACCGAACACATCCTGCTGGGTATTCTGCGAGAAACCGAAGGTATAGCAGCTCAGGTTCTTATGAGTGTTGGTCTGAAGCTTGAGGAGGTGCGCCAGGAGGTCTTAAACCTGCTTGGGGCGGGAGTGGATGATGGTCCTGTCGGTCTCGGTATGAAGATGGGGCCGGCTGTAGGACGAAAGCCAAAGAGCAAGACACCCGCACTGGATAGTTTCGGCAGAGACCTTACGGAATTAGCTCAAAATGATGAACTTGATCCGGTAATCGGGAGAAAGAATGAAATTGAGCGATTAGTGCAAATACTATGCAGACGTACGAAAAACAACCCGGTGCTATTAGGTGAAGCAGGTGTTGGTAAAACAGCCATCGTAGAGGGACTCAGCCAGCAGATAGTCAATAAGACAGTGCCGGAACTGCTAAAGGACAAACGAATTGTGGTGCTTGATTTGGCGATGATGGTTGCCGGTACAAAATACCGCGGGCAATTCGAAGAGCGAATTAAGGCGGTCATCAACGAGGTCAGAAGGGCCAAGAACGTTGTTTTATTCATTGATGAACTGCATACCCTGGTGGGAGCCGGCGGTGCTGAGGGTGCTATCGATGCCTCAAACGTGCTAAAGCCCGCACTTGCCAGAGGTGAAGTGCAATGTATCGGGGCTACTACTCTGGACGAGTTTAGAAAGCATATTGAAAAGGATGGCGCGCTTGAGAGACGGTTCCAGACAATAATTGTCGAACCACCTACAAAGGATGAGACCCTGGATATTCTTAGAGGACTTCAGGACCGCTATGAGTCGCACCACAAGGTTCACTTTACGGACGAGGCCCTTTATCAGGCAGTGGAGCTGTCAACCAGATACATCGCCGGCAGGTGTCTGCCTGACAAGGCGATAGATGTTATCGATGAATCAGGCGCAAGGGTTCGGCTTAAGAATATGACTCCTCCGCTGGATTTGAAGGAGAAAGAGGGAAAGATTGAAAAACTGCAAAGAGAAAAAGATGAGGCGGTTAAAAACGCCGACTACGAGCAAGCGGCGGCATTGAGAGATGAGGCCCAAAAGATTCTGGATGAGAAGACGCAACTGCAGAAAAAATGGTACGACGAAAATAAAGAAAAGACCGGGGAAGTGGATAGCGAAATTATCGCAGAGGTCGTAAGCAATATGACGGGGGTTCCGCTGACGAAACTGGAGAAGAAAGAGACACAGAGACTTTTGGAACTGGAAGCTGAACTGCATAAAACGGTTGTCTCCCAGGATGAGGCAATCAGTGCCGTATCCAAAGCGGTGCGACGAAGCAGAAGCGGTATGAAAGACCCGAATCGGCCGATGGGTTGCTTTATACTACTCGGGCCCAGCGGGGTGGGAAAGACTCTGCTCGCTCAAGCTCTAGCAGAGTTTCTGTTCAGCGATAAAAATGCGCTAATCACTTTAGATATGAGCGAATTTATGGAGAAGCACAATGTGAGCCGATTGGTTGGGGCGCCTCCGGGCTATGTGGGATATGAAGAGGGTGGACAATTGACCGAAAGGATCAGACGGAGACCTTACGCTGTACTGCTGCTGGACGAAATAGAAAAGGCACATCCGGACATTTACAATATGCTTCTGCAAATTATGGACGAGGGCAGGTTGACCGACAGCTTCGGGAGAAGTATCGATTTCAAAAATGTCATTCTAATTATGACCAGCAATCTCGGTGCCGACCTGATTAAGAACCAGGCAGGTTTCGGCTTTGGCAAAAAGAGCCCTGAGGCCAATTACGAGAAAATGAAAGATATGCTTCAGAAAGAAGTGGAGCGGCAGTTCAGGCCCGAGTTCCTGAACCGAATTGATGACACGATAGTCTTCAGGGCGTTAACAAGAATAGATTTACAAACTATCGTTGAGTTCGAGCTTGCGAAAGTGTTCAAGCGGCTGACGGAGCACGGCTTGAAGCTGGAGCTGACTGAGCAGGCCAAGGAATTTCTCATCGACAAAGGTTACAATCCTGAATTCGGGGCAAGGCCTCTGCGAAGGGCAATCGAACACTACATAGAAGACCCGCTTTCAGAAGCTGTCCTGATAGGCAAATTCAAAGACAAAAACCTCATAAAGATTGACGTTCAGGACGAAGAGAACCTGAAATTTACCGGCTTTTTGGTAAAAGAAAAGAAGCCTGAAGAAAGCAAAGAGCCCATTGTACAATCAGAATGAAAAGGGCGTATTTCGGATCTGGCTTTACGTTTACTGCTGCTTCTGCAGCATTTGAATTTCTTCCGGGCTTTGCTGTTGTGCTAAAAGCGTTTTGAATTCTTTCCTGTCTATCCACTCCGGGTGCCCATCATCCCTTAGAACTGCACCAAGCCTTAGCACGATATAACCTTTGCCGACCAGCAAATTGTAATTTGCTTCGGTGTAAGCTAAAAACTCATCCGGGGTTGATTCAAATGTGATCCACCGGGCTCTATACTGCAAGTTCCCGAGCCTAATGTTCCCTGGCAGATTTTCCATCTGCCTATCGACCCAGGTTTTGGGGGGCACTGAGCTGTGCTCATCCCGGTACTTTTTGATTTCCTGGCGGAGATCCCCCATTGCCCGCATTGCCTCTGAGCGATTGACAAAATCCTTGAAGATGATCATTGCAAAAACCACAACAGCCGTAATGACCATTACGGTCACAAAATCTCTTAATATGATTTTTTGCCTTCTTTTCACTCCGATAGAAACCTTCCGTTTTGTGCCACATTAGAAGTTAGCCATTAGCTTCCAACGAGTTTCATATCTCTTATCTCGAAGTTCGCGTCCCGGATTACGAGTCAAAAACAACTATTTTGCCGTCTTGAACTTGTAATTTACCTTCTGCGAACAGCCTTATTGCCTGTGGATATGCGACACATTCGGCCTCAAAGACCCTGTCAGCAAGAGTCTCAGGTGTATCACTGTTTTTGACCTCACAGGCTTGCTGGACAATTATTGGTCCTTTATCGTACTCGTTTGTGCAGAAATGTACTGTACAGCCGCTTATTTTACAGCCGGCCGCAAGAACCGCCTCGTGGACATGATGACCCCACATACCTTGTCCTCCGAAACTCGGCAGCAGAGCAGGATGTATGTTCATGACACAGTTTTCATATCGTGCGGGTATTTTCCAAAGACAGAGCCAGCCTCCCTGGACGATGAGGTCCACATTGGCAGCAACAAGTTCTTCCTCGATTCGCTTGCTAAATTCATCAATGCCAGGAAAGTCTTTTTTGCGGATGATTTTTACTTTGAGTCCGGCTTTCTTTGCCTTTTCGACGCCAGCCACGGTTGAGCGTGAACATATTACGATGGCAACCTCGGCATTTAGCCGGCCCTGCTTAATATATGCGAGGATATTCATCAACGTCGTACCGCCGCCGCTGATCAGCACACCGAGCCGAATCGGTTTTATATTGTGTGTTTTAGGCACTGGTTTGTCTTCAACATCCTGTCCGAGATCTAATGCCTGGTTTACAAGTTTGTCGGCCTCTTTATTTTTCTCCCTGAAAACGAATTGCACTTTCCAGCTTTCTAACCGGCCGAGCATCTCTACGGCTTGCTGGAAAAGAGGCCTGATTTGCTCGCTTTTTACTTTGTATTCGCCATTAATTTGTCTGACAAGCAACTGGCTGTCACTGAAAACAATTAGCCGTTTAGCACCAATCTTTATTGCGGCTTCGAGGGCTTTAACTACTCCGGTGTACTCGGCCACGTTGTTAGTATTGCGGCCAATAAAGAAGGCCTTTGCCTGTAATTGAGTTCCGGCCGAGTCGGTCAGAACGTATCCGGCAGCCGCCGGGCCTGGGTTGCCTCTACTGCCACCATCTGTGTAAGCGATTACTTCGTATCTCGTATCTTGCATCTCGTATTTCGATGCCCTGACATTAAATATGCTTCTCGCCTCCAAGCACAAGTATTCTCGTGCAGTTAGGACAGCGGATAATATCATCCTTAGTCATAAGCAAATTGACGGACTCAGCAGT
>JAUWLI010000065.1 GCA_030613765.1 Phycisphaerae bacterium | reverse complement strand
TATTGACTGATGTGCCGTATTTGGCTTCGAATGCACTCTGGTCTCTGGCAACTACAATGCATTCGTTGGGATCAAGTTCTACATCCGGAAAAGTGAAATGGATTCCTTCAGTGAATGTTACCAGATTCAAATTCAGTGTATCGAGTCCTATGTTTTTGAGTTCGATGAATTCGGTGTTCGGATCGTTTGGATCGCCAGTGTTCTTCGGATGGTACAGAATCTCGGTGATACGCAGGTCCTCTGCGACCGGACCAACACCATACACAGCTTCATTTAGAGCACTCCATGTGGTGCCGTCCAGCACGCGGGCCTTCAGGTTTGTGCTTTTAGAAAGACTTAAGGATACAGAATAGGTTGTCGCATGAGCCAGGTTGACCGCGCCGCCTGGAAGACGGGGGTCTTCTCCGTTGGTTGTGTACCAGATTGCACCGGAGCCGCCGGGGTTAGTGATGGTTACGTTAAAGCCGGCGAAGTTCCAGCCACCGTGCGGATTGAATACCGGGGCCTCGACGGAGGGATACCATCCCCTTGATTTGTACTGGCTAAGCAGATTACCCGAATTAAGCGGATTCTTAGCGCGTTCGGGGAAGTAATCGTTCATCAATCTGTTCTGCTCGACAAGCCAATGGTCGTTTTTGGTGTAGAGCAAATATGGGCTGTTCGAATACTGGTGGACGTCTCTTCGGTAGTCCCCCCAACGTGCCGACTCACAGATGATGGCCAGGTCCAGTTCTGTAGCCCGCCTCATCCAGTGTGCGGCTGTATTTTCCGCCATCAGGGTGCCATCGTTGAAGAGATGCTTGTGCATGCGGTCGGCAATCAACATTTTGAACTCGGCGCTGTTGGCCATATTGTTAAACAGTCTGCTCGGATCGCCGGCGCTATTCTGCCCGGTCCGATTCTCACTGACGTTTTCCAGCACTCGTTCGGCATCCCAGCTAAAGATTCGCCACGGCATATCAGCGATTCCACCGCCGGCCGCACGCCAGTTGTGACCATCCCAGTCGGAGTTCTCCCCGTAATGGTTCACAATCATATAGTCTATCAGGTTCACAAAATCCAGCTTCTTCTGAATCTGCTGGTATTCCGAGAGGCTGATCCCGCCGACGACAGCATTGGAGATCATGGTATGCAGGTTGTTCCACGACGTCGTAGTACCGTCGACTGCGGAGCCGCTGTTCAAGGCATCGAGCTGGTCATCGCTACCGCCGTAGTGCGAAGCGTAATGTTCGGCGTCCGGGCGCTCGTGAAGGTTAAAGACTCCCCAGTACAGCCCGTTGAGATACAGATGAACGTATGTGCCATATCCCCCACCCGGGTCTCCCATATCGAGTAACGAGTCGCGCATCCACTGATCCCGAATCATTGAGCCTCGGCTGCGTTGCCCGCTATCCCAGTGTATCCATGAGTTGTTGTACATCGCTCGAATCTGCAGCGAGTTAAATCGGTCCACCGGTGATCCATCGAAAAGGTCGCAATCAAGCTCGCCCGGGCCGTACCCCCCCCGGAACCGAAGGCTCAAGGAGTGCTTGGGGGCCTTGTCGGGATTTCGGCTGGCACCACCCTGAACTCTTATGCCGCAGTCGACCTGGAACTTTTTAACGCCGTTTGCGTCAAAGAGCTCCGCGGAGGTAGGCCGCTCCCATGAAATACCTATCTGTGTGGGGTTGGTATAAATGCCTGAGCTACCGAACAAGTGGTCCTTATCCATCGCCACCGACAGCGTGGGAATCGTCAACAGGGCTCCTTGAATCACGCCGCTGTAAGCAGGGTCGTTGTATATCTCCGGATCCATCTCGTAATCGCCTCCACGTCCCCAATAACTTGGGTATCCCGCAGCAATTGCCTGAGCATTGGTCTGCACAATCACGTGCGCCGGGAAAATATAGGTCTGTGTATCTACGTTGGACGGCAGCCAATTAGACTTGAACGCCGCGGCGCGCAGACAGGTGGTAGTGTCGATGAGAATTGGTGTGTTGTAAGTTGAGCCGTTGGTCATGGTTGGCTCGCTGCCGTCGATGGTATAGCGTATCGTAGCACTTGGTGTTGAACAGCTAATTGCGACGTTAAAAGCGGCGTAGTAAAAGCCACGGTCGTAGTCAAATTCCGTGTCATCCACGGCACCGTCGTATTCTGCCGAATTCGCGGCTCCGGTCCACTTGTCTGAGATCCTGCTGCCCGGAGTGGGCGTTACAAGATAGCCAATCCCACCGCCGCTGCCCATACCATAGGAAACAAAGCCTCGCTGCTCCGGATACTCCGGCGTATATTCATGCGAGATGGTCACCCCGTTCGGCTCGACAAGGGCCAGATAGCCACCCCCTCTGCCGAGCACGAAGTTGGTATGAAGAGACCCGTCTCCGTCTACGAATGGGTAATTGCCGGGATTATCCTCCTGCTTTTTTCCCGACGCAAAGAGTACGTAATATCCGCTGGGGCTGATGCCCTCTCCACTGGGGAACCGCCATTTCGTCAAATTCTCCGGGTCATCGGTCAAATACCAGCCATCGAGATCAATAGTGTTTGCCGGATCCATATTGTGCAGCTCAATCCAGTCCGGATGCACGTCGAATCCATAGACCTGGGTGTACATATTGAAGCTGGGATTGATGAAGGGCACGTAGGAGTTGACTGCCATAAACTCGTTGATTACCACCGGCGTCTCTCCCAGTCTCTGGTATGTACCACTGGTTACGGTCGGTAGACCCTGGTTTATCTGGACTTGCTGGTCGGGCGGTTTGATCCAGCCGCTTACCGAATTATAGTCGACCGTGTGCGAGTCAACCGAGAGGCCACTTACCGTCTCGCCGCTGCTTCGCCAACTCCCGGCGTCTACACGCCATTTGGCACCAGCATCGATGGCCCCCTGCGGATAAATTATAACCTGCAGCGAACCTGTCTGCTGTATATAAGTGTCGCTTGTGCTCGTGGTCTGAGCATAATCCACCTGCACCTGCTGATTGCCGGGCTTGTCCCAGCCTGTGACCGCACTAAACTCCACGGTGTGCGTGCCAACCGTTAGATCCCCCTCGGTATACCCGCTGTCCTGCCATGTTCCCCCGTCAACGCGCCATTGCGCCCCGGCGTCAATTGCGCCCTGGGGTTGGATAGTAACCTGCACGGAGCCCCTTTGTCGGTTCTCTTGCCAGTCCCTGGCCAGCCAGGCAAAATCACCCGTCTCGACTCCATTCTTACCATTGAGGTCCGCCGAGCCGCTCGGCAAAAGCCACTGACCGGTAAGAATCTTAACGTCGTCCCAATTGACTATGCAGTCAAAGGTCAAATCTCCCGGTGGGCAGATCGATTCATTCACAGTAACTGTCACTAAATCCGAAGCCGACAGCTCGCCGTCGGTCGCTTCGAGCTGCAGCACATACGTCCCATGCGCCAGAGGCTCGAATGTCACGATGGGGTCTTCCACGAACTCATTGGGGTCAAAGGTCACTTCCCCCGGGCCGCTGTCCTTTGACCACATCAGCGCAAAAAAACCGTTCGGCTCTCCTAAACCATCATCATCAACCGTGCCGTTGAGGTTGACCGTGTTGTCAGGCAGCGTGGTCTCCTGGTCGGTACCGGCATCAACCTCCGGCTCCCGATTGCCTGCCGGGCCCAACGCTTCAAGCATAAATCCGGCGAGCGGATATGCTCTCCTTCCCTGGGAACCCACACTACTGTCCGCTTCGGCCCTCACCGTAAAATCGCCGTCGGCGCCGGGATCAATATCGTCCCACCGAACCACAACGCCCTCTGTTGCATTGCCCACAGCCAAAAACTTCGTGGCCTCTGTCCCAACCCAGCTCGGGTCTCCAATAGTGTGATAACCGCTGTTGTTGACGTAAGTGGCGGCATCTTTTATTGTGAAGAGTGAAATACGGTCGAGATCGGCCGGTGATATGCGTACCGCCGTGCCCACAAACGTATACTTCCTTGTCGGATCCAGGCCCGTAAACTCTATCTCCACCCACCAGCCCGTCGAGGAACTGTGCTGGAGAATGGTTCCGCTAAAATCCACCTTTTGATCGAATACTGTATGTGCCGGCGTGCTCACAGTAAAATTGTCGCCGTAGTCGATATGAGTCTGCACGGGAGCCGCGGAGTTCATCGTGAACGTCACCGTGGGCATCCCGAAATCGCTGCCGGAGGCAAAGTCCAACAGCATCCCAGTGTTGTTATCGGTATAACCATCGTAGACAGTCCAGTCTGTTACGTTCGCTGCCGTCGATTCCCCGGCCTGGCGGATACAATCATTGTAAGCGACCCATTCAGCCTCTGTCACCGGCACAAGTGAACCGACACACAATACCGCAACCAGGATTATTAGCTTCTCAAAGTTCGTAGTCTTCATCACATCCTCATTCTGTGGTCATAGCACTTACAAGCGAGGCCGAAACTGGGGTAGTCAACCCAATTTCGGCAATTCAGAACATCTGTCTTTAACTCCTTGTTGATGCCTTACACAAGGAACTGCGGTTTTATCCATGGGGATTCCCATTTTGAGAACTATTGCAAAATGGGATCCCTGTAACTTATAGGCCATAAAATCGCAATTATAGGTTACACGAATATCACTTATTTTAACATATTTTGAGTAGTATAGCAAGGACTATTATCTCACTCCGACAAGTGTCCTATTGCTCGCAACGTGAGAAGGCTATATAATATGACTGTGTCATTGTACAGCCATATAATTGATACGACTTCCTGCGAAGGCGTTCCGGAGCAATAAACAAAGGGCATGTTGAAGTGGAAAGGGTAAATCCGATGCAAAACAAAAAGCTGATTTCTATTACATTTGTTTCTCTCTTAGTAATATCATGCACCTTGTCAGTGACAAAGGCCGAAGACTCAATACAAGAGAAAGAAGCACGGAGAATCTTAAACTCAACAGACGTTAAGGGTGGAATGATTGTTCACGTTGGTTGCGGAGATGGAAAGCTTACAGCCGCACTGCGCGCAAATGAAAGCTATATCGTCCAGGGGCTGGATACAGATATCGGTCAAGTTGAAAAAGCGAGAAGGACGATTTTGTCGAGAGGATTATACGGCAAAGTCACAGTCAGGGAATTCGACGGCAAAAACCTCCCTTATATCGACAATCTCGTGAATCTGGTAGTGGCGACTGACAAGTGCAAAGTATCAGAAGATGAAATATTACGGGTACTGGCACCAAGGGGAGTCGCTTATATTAATGGAAGCAAAACTGTCAAGCCTTGGCCGGCAGAGCTGGATGAATGGACCCATTTCCATCATGACCCGCAGGGAACCATGGTTGGTAAGGACCAGGTAGTTGGCCCGCCGCGCAGGATCCAATGGATTGGTGCACCAAAATGGCTGCGCAATCATGATTTCATGTCCAGCATGCACGCAATGGTATCGGCCCGCGGCAGGATATTCTATGTTATAGATGAAGGGCTTCGTAACCATATCTTTCTGCCTTCGAGGTGGACCCTTATGGCACGTGACGGATTTAACGGGACTATCCTCTGGAAAAAACCATTAGCGGACTGGCATCCCAATAACTGGCCGTTGAAGAGCGGACCCGGTCATCACCCGAGGAAGTTAGTTGCTGTTGGAGACAGGGTCTATATCGCCGCCGGACTGACAGATCCCGTCAAAGCCATCGATGCCGCTACCGGCAAGACGATAAGAACATACGACCGAACAAAGCCTACCCAGGAGATAATCTTCTCCGATGGAGTCCTCTACCTGCTCGTAGATCCGGAACAGCCGCCTGTGAATTACAGGGCCAAAACAACAAGCTATAAGGAAATAAACCATGCCAACATTGGATGGGCATGGACACCGGCCAGTCCCAGGCGAATCATTAGGGTAATTGAAGCCGATTCCGGAGAACTCTTATGGAAACATACTGACAAAGTTGCTCCACTCACACTGACTGTATGTGATGACAAAGTTTTCTACCACAACGGCCAGGGCTTGGTCGCCCTTGATCGAAAGACAGGAGACATACTCTGGGAATCGGATGGACCCGCCGTTAGTAGAGTTGCTACGGGCAGCTCGATGAGGGTCTCGTTGTCAGAGGGAATCGCCGTATTAGCCAGCGGTACAAAGCTCACTGCGTTTTCCGCCGAGGATGGCAAGAAACTATGGACTGGAACATTGCAGAAGACAAGCCATCACTGCCCGGAGGATCTGTTCATAATCGACGGGATGATCTGGTCGCCGAATACGGGTACGCCCCAGCGCAACGGAACGCATTTCAAGGTATTGGACTTGCGGACGGGCGAGATAAAGAGGGATTTTGTAGCAAAGAACCTGCCTGCATTTCCGATGCATCCGAGGTGTTATCCGAGCCGGGCAACTACGAAGTATATCATGACCAATGGGATGGGGACGGAATTCTACGAGGTAGGCGGCGACGATGAAATGGATATTAATCACATTATACGTGGAAGCTGCATCTATGGTCTTATGCCGTGCAACGGACTGCTTTACAAACCGCCGGATACCTGTGCCTGTTACTACCAGTCAAAACTGCACCATCTGTGCGCGCTCGCGCCGGGTGAGTTCAAAGATGAAAGTTCAAAGTTAAAAAACCGTCTTGAAAAAGGCCCCGTGTACGGCCATCGGCCGTCGAGCAGCAACCAGGCGTCTTCATGGCTCACTTACCGTGGCGATGCCGCGCGCAGCGGATTCTGCCCGTCACCGGTTTCTTCCGATTTGAAGAAGTCATGGCAGGTCAAGCTGGATGGAAAACTGGCCCAGCCGGTTGTGGCCGGCGGTAAGGTATTCGTGACCGCTATTGATCGACAGACACTATATGCTCTGGATACCGGCTCCGGCAAAACTGCCTGGAAATATACGGCGGGAGGAAAAATCGATTCATCACCGTCATTATATAAAGACCTTGTATTGTTCGGCTGCGGGGACGGTCGGGTCTATTGCCTGCGCGCTGACGATGGTGCGCTTGTGTGGCGATACCTGGTTGCGCCGGAAGACAGGCAAAACCTCTCCTATCAACAGCCCGAATCAGTATGGCCCGTGCACGGCAGTGTATTGATAGAGAACAATACGGTATATGCCCTTGCCGGCCGTAATATGTTCCTCGACGGAGGTATGCGGCTTGTTCTGCTGGATCCGGTAACGGGCAAAAAGATCTCGGAAACTGTGCTGGATGAAAACGATCCGGCAACAGGAAAGAATCTTCAAACATTGATACAGGCGAAATACATGCCTATCGCGAATGACGACATTCTTTCAAGCGATGGGGAACGGGTTTACATGCAGGAACAGAATTTTGACATGATGGGCAAACGCATTAACGTCGCCCCTACCCTCCCTGCCGGAAAGAAGGCCGGACAGTCCGTTCCTAAAGGCAAGAGACATCTGTTCTGCCAGACCGGTTTTTTGGATGATACATGGTTCCACAGGTCATATTTGATATATGGCGAAGATTGCGGCGAAGGCTGGGGCGCGTACGCGGGCACGCGAAACTCAAATCCTTCGGGGCGTATCATGGTGCTTGATGAATCACGCTGCTTTGCCTTCCGCGCAAGCCCGCTGGGAAACATGCTGCAGCCACGAACCACTTATCACCTTTACGCAGTAGACAAAGACCCAAGTAACTCTTCACCACAGGAAAAAAAGAAAGGACAAGGCAGAAGGAACAAAGGCCAGGAAAAAGGTCCAAGTATCAGCGGACACAAAGTTCACTGGTACAAGAAATCGCTTCCTCTCCTTATCAACGCTATGGCTCTGGGTGGAAAGAACTTGTTTGTAGCCGGACCTCCTGACATGGCTGACGAAACAAAAATGTTAGGTTATCTTCCCGGCGCTAATGACGACATAAACCGCCAGCTCAAGGCCCAGGAGCAGGCATGGCGAGGAAAACATGGAGGTTTGATCTGGGCAGTATCGGCTGAAAACGGGGAGAAACTTGCTGAATATAAAATCGACAGTGTTCCCGTCTCTGACGGCATGTCAGTTGCGGAAAGAAAGGTGTTTATCAGTTTGATTGATGGCAGTGTGGTTTGCTTTAAGGAGAAATAAACAGTGGAACCGAAGAATGTTCAATTTCCAATGGTCAAGTAAATTTTGAAGTTGGACAAAGAAGCCTCGATATTGAACACTCAAGGAGGAAATATGAAAAGAGATTGCGTTTCAAGTTTAAGGATTCAGATTCCTGCCGGTTTATGTACCATACTGTTAATCTTTGCCGGAACGGTGTGGGGAAAATCAGCTCAGGAAATCCTCAAGGAAAGCGGAATCAAAGGCGGCCTAATCGTTCACATCGGCTGTGATGATGGCAAACTGACGGCTGCTTTGGGCACAAACAACAGTTACCTCATCCACGGCCTGGATCGTGACTCCGCAAAGGTAGCAAAAGCACGTCGGTACATCCAAAAGAAAGGCTTTTACGGTAGAGTGTCTGTCATGCGGTGGTCCGGTACACGCCTGCCCTATGCGGAGAACCTGGTGAACCTTCTTGTTGCCGACAAGCCGCTCCCGGTATCGATGGAGGAGGTGATGCGCGTGCTTGTGCCGCGCGGTGTGGCGTATATCAAGCGGGGTGGCAGGTGGACGAAGACCGTCAAACCGTGGTCGAAAAACATCGATGAGTGGACGCACTACCTGCATGGATCAGATGGCAATCCTGTGGCACAGGACCGGATTGTAGGTCCGCCCAGGCATTATCAGTGGATCTCGGAACCGTTGTGGCTGCGCTCCCACGAAAGCGACTCGAGCGTCAGGTCGCTGGTGACTGCACGCGGCAGGCTTTTCTACATCGCTGATGAGGCGCCGATCAGCCTTCTCGGCGACCATTCGTTACCGGATAAGTGGTTTCTCACAGCAAGGGATGCCTTCAACGGCTTGTTGCTCTGGAAAGTGCCAATCAAGGACTGGGGCTGGCGTGCATGGAAACCCTCCTGGTTCAGTCCCAGACCCGGTGATATTCCGCTCAATATCCAAAAGCGTCTTGTCGCGGCCGATGACAGGGTGTACGTCACGCTGGGGTACCGCGCACCGGTAAGTGAACTCGACGCGCGAACAGGCAAAGTGCTCAAGACCTATGATGGGACCGCCCGGACTTCAGAGATTCTGTATAGTTCCGGCTTGTTAGTCTTGACGGTCTTGCAGGAAGACCGCGCCAAAGTGGTGGTGATCGACACGAAGAGCGGCAGGCAACTATGGACATCGGAAGACAGCTATGGCGGAACAAAAACGGATTACTACCGATTCAGGGCAATGCATGGCAGTGTCCCCCCCGCCAAGGTCGATCCTACCCTGAATACGGCAACGGACGGCAAAGTGGTTGCTCTTCTCGACAGCCCGGATGTCGTGGCTCTCGATTTCAAGACAGGTAAGGAAAAGTGGCGGACGCAGTTCCCGCTGGTACAAGCAGACTATAAGGCTGGAGGGATCAAAGCACAGCAGACTCTGTGGAGAGGTACTTTAATCATTCAAGCTGGCGTGGTCATCCACGCCAGCCCGAATCAGCTTGCAGCATTCTCGGCAGTTTCGGGCCAGCTTCTCTGGAAACAACCCAAGAAGTACCTTCAGCACCTGTGGTTCGAGTGGATGGATGTCTTTGTGATTGACGGCCTTGTTTGGACGTGGAGCACGGAACTCGACCGGGGAAAGCTCAAGGGAGGCGGCAATAGCAGTCCCTGGCCCCTCAGCGTCAACGGCTACGACCTGCACACCGGCCGGCTCATCAAAGAGGTGCCACTGGGCAATATCTTCAAGACACATCATCATCATCGCTGCTACCGGAATAAGGCCACAGTCCGGTACATCCTGGCGAGCCGTCGCGGCACCGAATTTGTGGATCTCGAACAGGGCAAACATACCGTTCACAATTGGGTGCGCGGGACCTGTCACTTGGGCATGATGCCGGCAAACGGTCTACAATACGCACCCCCTCATCCCTGCGTGTGCTACATCGACGAGAAGCTCAACGGCTTTAATGCGCTGGCGCCTGCAATCCCGCAGGAACAGCGGCGAAAAAGTCGTGAAGAAACAGGAATTCTCGAAAGAGGTCCTGCATTTGGTAAAGCGAGCGGCGCAGCAGCAAGCGACGAAGACTGGCCTGCGTTTCGCCACGACACGATAAGGAGCGGCTCCGTAGAGACCAGGATTTCGGCCAGGCCCAAACTGTTGTGGCAAAAGCGAATTGGAAACAGACTTGCTCCCCCAATCGTGGTCGATAGCCGAATCTTCATTCCTCTGGTGGACGAGCATCATTTGGTCGCCATGAACGGTTTGGACGGGGAGCAGAAGTGGGAATATGCCGCCGGTGGTAGAATCGATTCGCCGCCGGTCTATTACCGGGGAACGGTGCTCTTCGGCTCGGCCGATGGCTGGGTATATCGCGTCCGTGCCGACGACGGGCATCTTGTGTGGCGGTTTCGCGCTGCACCTGAGGAAAGACTTATCGGCGCCTTTGGCCAGCTCGAATCGGCGTGGCCCGTACACGGCAGCATCCTCGTTACAAAAGGGATTGCGTACTTTGCAGCGGGCAGGTCCTCACATCTGGACGGCGGTATTTACATCTTTGGTGTAGACGCCGTCAGCGGCGAACTCCGTTACAAAAAGAGATTTCAGGGTCCATCTTATGATATCAATAACATCTCCCAGAATTATAAATTACCGATGGGTGCATTACCCGATATCCTGCAGTGTGATGGCGAGTTGATTTATATGCGGGACATGGCATTCAACACACATCTCGAACAGCAAAAGCCCCCTGCTCGCCAAGCGGACAACCGGATACACGCCAAAGGCGGGTTGTTAGACGACTCATATTTTAAACGAATCCCGTGGTCATTTGGTCCCAAGGATTCCTATGCAAGACTCATCGTGCATGACGAAACAGCCGCGTACTGTATCAGGATGTTCGACAGCCTTCGCGGCCTGGACCCGAAGGTCTATTTCACGCCGGGCAAGGAGGGATACCTTCTCTTCGCGATGGACAAAGAGGCCGGCAGGCAAATCTGGAAAAAACGCATCCCCGTACGAGTAAACGCCATGGTTGCCACTGATGGGCTCCTGTTCGTCGCCGGTTTTCCGGATGTTGTGGACCCCGAGGATCCTTTGGGCGCGTTCGAAGGGAGAAAAGGGGGTGTGCTCTCTGCCTGCGACAAGACCGACGGCAAAACGCTTTGGGAGTATAAGCTTCCAGCTCCGCCGGTTTTTAATGGGCTTGCGGCGGCTAACGGCCGTCTCTACGTTGCGATGCAGGACGGCAGCATTGCCTGCTTCAGCAAGTAAGCTATTCGGTATCCATGCAATGGGGAGGCAAAAACAGGGTTTAGAACGCGCCCGGGAGGACTCGAACCTCCAACCTTCGGATTCGAAGTCCGCGACTCTATCCAATTGAGCTACGGGCGC
>JAUWLI010000244.1 GCA_030613765.1 Phycisphaerae bacterium | reverse complement strand
AAATGGCATGACTAAGCCTCTCGGCCGGGATGAACAAATGTACTGCACCGGCGGCGTGCTGTTGGCACAGGGCAAAATGATTTACAGGGATTTTTCCTATGTGGCCGAACTGCCCTACCCCCCATTGCTCTCCGCAGCACTTTTTAGGATACTTAACACAAATCACTACTTACTCGTGGGCAGGATGGTTCCCGTGCTCTGTGATGTTCTTGTGATGCTTTGCATTGTCGGCATTTATCGGCGCATCTTTGGCAAGTTTGCTATTTGCGGATTGCTTCTGGGTAATGCGAGTGCCATCCTTTATGTATTTAATCCTCTCGTCGATTATGCCAACGGCTATGCCTGGAATCACGATGTTGTAATCTTGTGTGTTGTGCTTTCTTTCCGGCTGCTTATATCGACCGATTTCACGCAGAAATCAAGATGTTGGCGAATTGCCGTCATTGGCGGGCTGCTTACATTGGCAACGTGTATGCGGATAACGACAGCTCTGGTGCAGTTGCTGTTTTTGGCTGCTTTGATGAGCCAGCCGGCCGAGTCAGTGAAACACAGAATCAAGAACATACTGCCTTTTTTGATTGCGACGGTTGTTGTTTTGATTTGGCCTGTCTGGGTGATAGTTTTATCGGGGCGGGCATTCTTCCAGAACCTTATCTGGATACCCAGGCTGTACGGGAAATGGCTGCATGAAGTAGGTATGGTACATAATAAACTTGGACTAACATTAAGTGCCTTTCAGACGCCGGGTTATTTAGTACTTATCGTGATCACGATTTATCTTTGCGTGGTTATGATATGGCAGTGCAGGAAGTTAGCTAAGACCGGCGGCAGGGATCTGTTGTTTGCCGCCTTACTGGTTTTAGCGTTTTTCATAATTGCTCTGATTCCGCCGACCATGTGGAAACAATACCTTGCAATGCCTGTGCCTTTCATAGTCATCAGTTTCGCCTATCCGCTGCTATATCTAAGGCAACTTGCCGACAAGGTCAAGGACAACAAGCAATTTAATATAGCCTGTGCTTTAGTAGCTGTCTGCGTGGTTGTGGCGGTTGTATCATACCCTATAGTACTTTACAGAACAGTGGCGCTCTCTTATCCTGAAGGCTGGACGCCTATTCAAGTGCATGAAATATCACAGGATATCGCTGAAAAAACTAATGAACCAAAAAAAATACTTACCTTAGCCCCCCTATTCGTTCTTGAAGGCGGCTGCGATATTTATACTGAGCTTTCGTGCGGTTCGATTGTTTATAGAGTTGGTGACAGACTGTCCGCCTGGAACCGTGACATCACGCACACAGTAGGCCCAAAAACACTCGCGAGATTAGTGGAAAATGAGCCGCCTTCGGCGGTGATAATCAATGTAGAGAGAATGAAATTCCTCGAAGAGGACCTGTTTAAAACGGCGGTCAAACCTGATTGGGAGAGGAAAGTGTACGAGTACGGCCCCGTAGTCTACTTCAGACGTTAATTTGTGGTTCCCCACCCTTACGCCCTGCCATTCGTAGCCTGTATGTTTTGCTATGAAGACACCCATGTCAAATAGACCTAAGGGAATGGTAATCTAATCCCCTACTTTTTCAGCCAATCCGGAATGCGGACGTCCTTGGTCGGTCTGTCTATGCCGAGAGCATACGGCTTGAGGTCGAGGATGGGGGTGCCGTCAAAGGCGTCTATCTTGTCGATTTGAACTACGCCGGCCTTAACCGAAAGAATCCTGCACAAGCTCATGGCAATCAGGTTAGGCCGAACGGGCGAACGGCAGGCAAACACGCCGGTCAGTGGATTTTCCCTGTTGCCGCGCGGGTGGACCTGAAGGATGCTTCGTTTTCGGGGTGTATCGTTCTTGTCAAACCAATAAAGGACCCACACGTGTGAAAAGCCATCCAGCCCTTTGAGCGCATCTGCGTACTTGTCAAAAATCCGCAGCTTTACTGACTTGTCCTTCTTCTGTACCCTGCCGACAGGATATAATTTGAAAAACATTTTCGCTCCTTCTTCTCCTGCGGTTTCTGCTTTTGCCGGGTTGGGGCCGAATGCGCCTATGGGGGCACATGCAGCCATCCCCACGCTTTTGAAAACCAAATCGCGTCTTGAAATGTCCATTATAGGCTCCTTCAAATTCCAATTAACGAATCCGCCCGTGAAAAGGATATTTACTGATGTTCCGTATCAATAATTGCTTTTGCTATGTTGTTTATTGCAGTGCGTGTTGTGCCGTTGGTTTTGTTAGCGAGAATGGAAAATAAGAAATCGCCTGCGGGTGTAGTGCAAACACCTGAGAGAGCCTTGACGCCCGCTATGTATCCAGTCTTGCCGCAGACTTTGCCCTTGTATTTTTGCTCTTTGAAATATCTGCTAACTGTGCCATCCACCCCCCCTACCGCGAGCGATGCCTTGTAAAGGGGCCAATCTCTGCCTTTGTATACGTCCGATAAGACTTTGGTTATGGCATATGAGCTAAGCTCGTTCTGTCTGCTCAATCCACTGCCGTCGGCGATATAAAATTGACTTCTATCGATGCCAAGTGCTGATAAGTAGCGAGAGATAATCCGCCGCCCCGCCGCCCACCTGCCGTTCTTATTGGTAATGCTGCTGTTGGCGGCGATGGTTTTGAAAAGCGCTTCTGCCGCCAATCCGAAGCTGTCCTTATTACACCGGGCCAGCCAATCAGCTATGGTTGTGCTGTGCTCGGTCAGCACGGTGACATTGCAGTCCTCGCTGACAGCTTTTTCTATAAGCTCGCCATTTGTTTTTATGCCGGCTTTAGCTAAATTCTCCGCCAATAAGAATCCGAAAAACGCGGCAGGCCTTTCAATCGCCACGGCAAAGGGGCCAATCTTGCTTTTACATTTTCCGTGAATGACAATCGTATTTGGCTGGCGATTGCGGTACGAGCCAATCGTACTTGTTCCTTTTGATATTAGTATGACCTTATTGTGGGTTTTTATGAAAGCGGTTTGCGGCTCGATGGAGACAACCGCTCTTTTACCTATCTTTTTAGCGGATATGTCTATACAATTTCCCCGGAAATTTAAGCCGCTCACTTCACAAGCGTATGGTTTGTTCAGTTCTTTCTTTGCCCAGCCTGGATGGACCCTCTGGTCATCGAACATTCCGCTATCAACAATAATATCTTTTATGGCTGTTATTCGTTTTCGCTTTAATGCAGCTATTATATCTTCAAATATCCAGCCTACCTTTCGGTTATATTTATCATCCGTAACTTTGTCGGCCAACAGCGGGTCACCGCTTCCTATTACCACGAGGGTATCGTCACAAAGCCCAACTTTTTTTTTATACCTGTAATCTGCTCCTAAGAATTTGAGGGCTGCTGCGGTGGTAATTATTTTCATATTCGAAGCCGGAACCAGCGACTCTTTTGAATTATGGCTATACATTGTCCTGCCTGAATCAGCCTTTACGATATGAATGGAAAACCGGACGTTTTTCAGAGAAGGCTGGCTTATAATGCTGTTAACCCGCTTTGTCAAATTTGCTTTCGCGAAAGTGGCAAGGCAGAGGCTAAATACAAGCGCAATCAGTATTTTTTTCATTTGAGTCTTCATATGGTGACTTATTATTTCATAAAAGAAGCGGTATTTCAATAAGTTTCTTCTGTAATGCAGCTAAATGCGCCAGATTAGTACGGGAGGTTTTATTTTAATTGTTTTGAAATAATTATCTTTAATGTGTATAATAGTGCAGCTTTTGGTTTGGAGGTGGTGTTAATGGCAGAATAATAGCGGAGTACAGGTTTGAATTCGGACAATAAGAATTTATTAAGGTTAGTTAAGGCCTTAGCCTGCCTGCTTTTAGTTGCTCTTTTGCTTGTAATCTTTATGAGCAGTATGGCCAAGCCTGTTGTTGGTGCTGAGCATGCTTCGTGTGCCGCCGGTGTTCTGCTGACACAGGGCAAAATGATTTACAGAGATTTTGCCTGTGTAGCTCAAATGCCATATCATCCCTTCCCTTGTGCGGCAATATTTAAGGTCTTTAACACAACGCACTATCTGCTTGCCGGCAGGATGCTCACCGTCGCATGTGACATACTCATTGTGATATCCATCATTGGCATATTCCAGCGTGTGTTTGCCTCTTTTCCTGTCGCGGGCTTGCTGTTGGGTATGGCTATGGCTGTCCTGTATGTGTTCAATAGTCATGTCGATGGGGCCATTGGTTTTGCCTTGAACCAGGATTTTATGATACTGTGCATTTTGGTGTCGTTCTGGTTGTTTATATCTACCGATTTTAATCGGAGGTCGTGGTATTTGCGAATCGGGACCATGAGCGTCCTGCTTACATTGGCAACCTGCCTGCATTTCACGGCGGTTTTCATTCAAGTGCTGTTTTTCGTAATGCTGCTCATCCGGCGTGCAGAGTCAGGCAGGCAAATTTGTAAGACTGCCCTGCCGTTTTTGATTGCTCCAGTCATCGTTTTGATTCTGCCTATATGGACAATGGTCCATGCTCCACGCGCTTTCTTTATAAACGTTTTCGAGATGCCTCTGCTAAATATGCAAATGATACGCAAAATGCAATCGATAACAGGAGGAGTGCTGTACGGAAAATGCGTACACATACTTGACTGCCTTACAGATCCAAGCGGCATTTTTCCTTTTCTGGTTGCCGTTTGTCTTGTTGTACTGATTATACTGGGCCGGCATAAGTTGGAAATATCCAATCTGAAAAATGCATTACTTGCTATCTTAGTGCCGGTGATATTTTTGATCATCGCTCTATGCGCACCGGAATTTTTGTACGAAAACTTTGCAATGTTGATTCCTTTCATAATAATCAGCTTCGCATATCCCCTGCTGTATTTAAGAAAGCTCGGGACGAAAAGTCCTTACAGGCTTTTTAGAACAGTTTCGAT
>JAUWLI010000021.1 GCA_030613765.1 Phycisphaerae bacterium | reverse complement strand
AAAGCTCCGGTGTGGGACAGCACGCAGGATGGGGCATGGGAATTGTGTGCGCCGACTACGATAACGACGGCGATACGGACGTCTTTATCGGCAACGACGTAGCGGAGAACTTTTTGTTCCAAAATGACGGGACTGGAAAATTTGAAGAAGTGGGGCTCCTGGCGGGCTGCGCTTATGACCTCCATGGTGACCAGCACGGAAGTATGGGGACCGATTGCGGCGATTATGATAATGACGGATTGCTTGACTTCTATGTAACCAGTTACGAGGATCAGTTGGCCACGTTATACAGGAACCTCGGTGAGGGTCTCTTCGAAGATGTGACGATGCTGACCGGTGCCGGAGCAGGAACGCTGCCCCACGTAACCTGGGGCAACAGCTTTGTCGATTTCGATAACGATGGCGACCGTGACATCTTCGTCGCATGCGGCCACCTGCAGGATAACGTCGGGCTATACGACGATACAAAAACCTACTTAGCACATAATATATTGCTTATGAATACAGGTGCCGGCAAGTTCGTCGATATTTCAGACAAAGCTGGCGACGGTATGAACGTAAAATTGAGTAGCAGAGGCGCCGGCTTTGACGACCTCGATAACGATGGCGATATTGATGTGGTGATACTCAATTCCCGCAGGGAGCCTACCATTTTGAGAAACGACTCCCCGTCTAAAGGGCACTGGATTCAGGTTCGCTTACGAGGAACAAAAAGCAATCGGGATGGTGTGGGAGCGCAAGTCAAGGTAGTAGCGGGAGATTTGACTCTTATAGATGAGGTTCATAGCGGTCGTGGGTATCAGAGCCATTACGGCATGCGTCTTCACTTTGGGCTGGGCAACCGCAAAAGGATAGATCGTATCGAGGTACGATGGATAGGCTCTCGGATGGATATCTTCAAGAACGTCACAGTGGACCGGCTTGTAACACTCACCGAAGGGAGTTCGAAAGTCGAATAGCTCAACGGTGAGAACCTTGTAAACGGTAGTCGAAAAACGACCAATACCGAAGATAGTCTAATACCTTTCAGGCAGGCACTTTTCTTGGGAGGCTATACAGAGTATGAAATAGAATCCTCAACATGGTATCAAGAAGAATATTACATGCAGGGTACCTTGTGGAATAATGACTTTTTTGGTATAATCCCATGAAGAGAGGTGGTGATAGGGCGTTCTTACATAAGGTGCGAAAGCTCTAAGGCTGTATTTGATGGGAAAGTCAAAGAGACACAGTAGACGGAAAATAAGGAAGCCAAGGCGTAAACAGCCACCGGCCCTGCCTACTCCAAAATCCTATAAATGGCTGTTGATTTTTGGAGTAATCGCATGTGCGGTAATCGCAGGTTTGTGGGGGATAAGCGCTCTATTACGTAGCGATAAAAAGACACAAAAAAAAGATTCGCCTCCGGTTCTAAGCGAACAGCCAGAAACCGAAATAATACCATCGAAACTTACAATCGAACAGGAAATTGTCGCATTGAAGAAAGAGGAGTTAGAATTCACCGAACAGCTGATTAGAGAGTTTTCCAATAGCGAAGATCCATTAGTCTTAATGGGCAATGTGTATAGAAAGCAAGGTAATTCTGCTGAAGCGGAGAAATACTGGAAAAAAGCTTTAGAGCTGAATCCCGAGCGTCCCGATGTATATATTGGTATGGGATGGACAGCCTTTGAGAAAGCCGAATACGATAAGGCCATCGTGTTCTGGAGAAAAGCCCTTGAGATTAATCCCAAAATCCCGGCTGTACATAATAGTATCGCCCAAACACTAATAGTACTGGGTAGATACGATGAAGTTATCAAAGAAGCAGAGGAGGAACTAAAGATTTCACCCAAATCCAGTCTTAGTTATTTTCTACTTGGACAGGGATATTTGAAACTGAAGGAGTATGATAAGGCAAAGAAGTATTACGAAACAGCCATCGAGCTTCAGCCGGATTATATGAACGTCTATTATGGGCTTTTTACTGTATGCTCGAGATTGAAGCTGCAGGATGAGGCCGGGAAACACCTTGCTATATTTAAAAAATTGAAGGCTGAGGACAGTAAGGTTTTAACGGATCGCAATAAGGCCTTTGACGATGTCGTTTTGATAAGAAAAATGCTGGCCGAGATATATAGTGACGCCGAACATATTTATTACGAGAAGGGAAATTTTCAAGAAGCCGAAAAACTCCTGCAGAGAGCTGTCACACTGGATCCCAACAATACTGAATACCTAATGAAGCTGGGGTCCATGTTTCAGAGCAGCAACCGGTTACCGGATGCCCTTCATATATATGGAAGAGTCAACCAGATAGAACCAGATAATATATTAAGTCGCTGGAATACCGGTGTTATTTCAATGCAATTAAAGCAGTTTAACGATGCGGAGAAAGTCTTTAAAAAAGTAATTACGTTAGATCCGAAATTCTCCGGTGGATATCGTGAATTAGCACATTTGTATTTAATAACAGGAACGAACCTTTCCGAAGCCATGAAGCTTGCGAAAACGGCCGTGGTACTGGAAGAAATAGCAGATAACTATTTCATATTAAGCTGGGCTTATGACATAAACGGAGATGTTGCCAATGCAGTTTCGGCTCTTAAAAGGGCTTTGGAATTGGACCCAGGCAATTTACAATACCAGCGGATGTATGAACGAATTCAGAAGAGGAATTTACGTGGCGATTCTTAGAAGCTGTAGAGAACGTTGGACAGATTTTCGGTGGTTGATGGTGCCTGTGTTATTATGTGCCTTTTATAATGTGTGTCACGGCGGTCCTGTTACGCTTCGCGATGTCACCAGAGAAACAGGAATTACTTTCATACACACCGATGGTGGATCTGGCAAATATTATGCAGTAGAACCATTTTCTGCGGGTTTGGCGCTTTTTGATTATGATAATGATGGGAATATTGACATCTATTTTCTTAATGGTGCGCCACTCAGGGGAACAAAGGTTGATGTAGTGCCGAAGAACGCGCTTTATCGCAATGAAGGAAATTGGAAATTTGCCGATGTAACAGACAAGGCTGGTGTGGGTGATACAGGCTATGGCTTGGGCGTTGCGGTTGGTGATTACGATAATGACGGAGATTCGGATATTTACTTGAATAATTACGGACCAAACGTGCTGTATCGCAATAATGGCAATGGCACCTTTACCGATGTGGCAGAAAAGGCGGGTGTGGATTGTGGGTTTAAAATGGGGGCCGGCACCTGTTTTCTTGACATGGATAAAGATGGCGACCTGGATCTTTACGTTTCAAACTATCTTGACTTTTCTTATGAAAAACATTCCGTGAATACAATAAGCGGTTTTGCCGTATACGTAGGTCCCGGTTTTTATGCGTCTGTACCCGATGTTGTGTATCGTAACAACGGCGATGGCACATTCACCGATGTCAGCAAGTTATGTGGGGTGGCCGGGCAATGCGGAACGGCCATGGGAATGATTTGCAGTGACTATGATAACGATGGTGACACGGATATTTATGTAGCCAATGATATGAAAGGGAATTTCCTTTTTGAAAATGACGGCACGGGAAAATTTGAAGATGTCGGGCTCATGGCCGGGGTCGCATACGATCTCAGTGGCGAAGAGCATGGGAGTATGGGAGTGGACTGTGGTGACTATGACAACGATGGATGGTTGGATTTCCATGAAACTTCTTACCAAACGCAGTTGGCTACGCTCTACAGAAACCTGGGTGATGGTATGTTCGAAGACGTGACTCCGGTAACCGGTGCCGGAGCAGGAACTCTTCCCCTTGTGACGTGGGGCAACAGCTTCGTAGATTTTGATAACGATGGATTTCGTGACATCTTCATCGCATGTGGTCACCTCCAGGTTAATATTGAACGTTATGACGACACCACCACGTATCTTATACCCAATAAAGTCCTTATGAACACCGGTGACGGAAAATTCGTTAATGTATCCGACAAAAGCGGAGATGGCTTGAAAGTCAAGCTCAGCAGCCGCGGCGCGGGCTGCGACGACTTAGACAATGATGGAGATATAGATGTGGTTATCATGAATTCCCGCGCCGAGCCTACCATTTTGAGAAACGACTCGCCGACTAAAGGACCCTGCATTCAGGTTCGCTTACGAGGAACAAAAAGCAATCGGGATGGTGTGGGAGCGCACGTCAAGGTTGTAGCTGGTGATCTTACGCTCCTCGACGAGGTTCATAGTGGTCGTGGGTATCAGAGCCATTACGGCATGCGTCTTCACTTTGGGCTGGGCAACCGCGAAAAGATAGATAGTATCGAGGTCAGATGGATAGGCACTCGGACGGATGTCTTCAAGAACGTCACAGTGGACCGGCTTGTAACACTCACCGAAGGGAGTTCGAAAGTCGAATAGCTCAACGGTGAGAACCTTGTAAATGGTAGCCGAAAAACAACGCGGGGGACCAATACCGAAGATGGTCTAATACGCTCTTGGGAGGCTATACAGAGTATGAAGTAGAATCCTCCGAATGGTATCAAGAGAAGCGTCACACGCAGGGTATCTTGCGGAATAATGACTTTTTTGGTATAATCCCATGAAGAAAGGTGGTGATAGGGCGTTCTTACATAAGGTGCGAAAGTTCTAAGGCTGTATTTGATGGCAAAGCATAAGAAAAGAGGGAAACGCAAAACAAAGAATTCCAGTCGTTCAAAACCATTGGCCTCGGCTTCTATGAAACGAACCACATGGGTTTTGGTCGGAGCGGCAATCATATGCGCAGCCGTTTTCGTTTTTTTTTATCTGAGTTCTCTATTGCCTACACACGAAGAACCACAAACAATAGAGCCAGACTCGAATTCGATGGAATTGTCGGTATTGAGACCGGTCAATTCAATCCTTACTCCGGAACAGGAAGTTGCAGCTTTGAAAAAGGAGGCGGTTAACGCTGCTATCCAACTCACGAAGGATTTTCCCAAAGATGCAGAAGCGTTTTTTCTGTCAGGGTTCGTATACAGAAATCAAGGGAACTCGGAGAAAGCGATAATGTGCTGGGAAAGATGCGTGGAATTAGACCGGAACCATATCAAAGCCTACCACGGCATGGCCGAGATTGCCTTTGATAAAGGAGAATACGAGAGAGCTGTGGATCTGGGGCAGAGAGTTCTGGGGATTGATCCCAAACTGCCCGGTGTTTATAACTCTCTGGCATGCGCGCTGATGTGCCTGGGCAAGGCAGAGGAAGCTGTTAAGGCATTTCAGAAAGATATCGAGGTATCCGGGCAGTCGGTCCATAGCCAATTTATGCTCGGTAGACAATACCAATTGTTGAAGGAGTATGAGAAGGCGAGAAAGTGCTACGAAACGGTTATTAAGATGACACCGGGTTACACACAGGCCTACTATGGGCTTGCGACTATCTGCGCTATGCTTGGGGAAAAAGAGAAGTCCAGGGGATTTATGGAGACGTTCCGAAAGCTAAAAGACGAGGAGATGAAAGCCCTGAAGGAGCGCGACAGCAGATTTGATGATTTGGTTTCAGCCCGAAAGACTGTGGCGCAGGCACATACGGATATTGGCCAATTGTATTATTTACGTAGAAGTTCAGAAAAGGCCGAAAAACTGTTGCAAAGGGCGGCAACACTGGATTCGGAGCAATCAGACTGCCGCGTTCTTCTGGCGACATTGTATGAGCAGGATGGAAGAATAACGCAAGCCCTGCAGTTCTATAAACAACTCACCACGATCCAGCCGCAAAATGTTAACTGTCATGGGAATGTAGGAATTCTTTCATTACAATTACAACAATATGACGATGCGGAAAAGGCCTTTCGAAAAGTGATTGAGCTGGACCCGAAGCAATCCTTTGGTTATCACTATCTTGCGTATCTGTACCTGAAAATGAACAGGAAACTGCCCGAAGCCGGGAAGCTGGCTGAAAAGGCCGTTGCGCTGGAAAAAACCGGAGAGAACTTTTTTATATTGAGCTGGGCCTGTAAAGTTAACGGCGACAGAGCAAGTGCAGTGTCGGCAATACAACAAGCAATCGAGCTTGAACCCGGTAATATTGATTACAGGCAGATGTATGAGCAGCTGAAGAAGGGTAATTGAGTTGAAGATCTTTTATAGCATCCATAAAGCCAGGCAGAATTTAAGAGGATATTTTCCGGTAATGTTGATATTGACATGTACATTTTATCAAGCACATGCCAAAAGTTCAATCAAGCTCACCAATGTTACCAAAGAAACGCACATTACCTTCAAACATACCGATGGAAGCAGTGGAAGATACTATATTATGGAGACAGTAAGTGCAGGTTTGGCACTTTTTGATTACGATAACGATGGAGATGTGGACATCTATTTCCTGAATGGTGCTCCCCTGAAAGGGACGAAGGCCAATGTGCAGCCGAAAAATGCGTTATATCGCAATGAGGGCAATTGGAAGTTTACTGACGTAACAGAACAGGCGGGCTTAGGCGATACGGGGTATGGGCTGGGCGTTGCCGTGGCTGATTACGACAATGACGGTGACCAGGATGTTTACCTGAATAATTATGGGCCGAATGTTCTGTACCAAAATAACGGTGACGGGACCTTTACTGACATTACAAAACGGGCGGGCGTAGACAACGGGTTTCAGGTTGGTGCAGGCGCTTGTTTCCTTGATATGGACAAAGATGGTGACCTGGATCTTTACGTTGCCAATTATCTTGAGTTTTCGTATGACACGCACGTTACGAAAAACACACAGGGTGTTCCTGTGTATGCTAATCCCAGGCACTACCGGCCGGTGCATGACAGCCTGTTTCGAAATAACGGTGATGGTACGTTTACCGACGTCAGCAGGGAAAGCGGTATTGCGGACCACGCGGGGTGGGGTATGGGAATGGTCTGTGGTGACTACGACAATGATGGTGACACTGATATCTTAATCGCCAATGATGTTGCAGAAAACTTTCTTTTCATGAATAACGGTTCGGGAAAATTTGAAGAAGTGGCGCTCATCAGCGGCTTCGCGTATGATCTCAGCGGTCATTCACAGGGAAGCATGGGCGTAGATTGTGGGGATTATGACAATGACGGTTGGCTTGATTTCTACATGACTAACTTTCAACAGCAATTCGCCGCACTGTATAAAAACTTAGGCCATGGGATTTTCGAGGAAGTGAATCTTATCGCCGGAGCTGGCGCAGGAACACGCCCTCATGTAACCTGGGGTAATAGTTTTGTCGATTTCGATAATGATGGTGATCGTGACATCTTCGTTGCTTGTGGCCACCTGCAGGATAATGTCGAGCTATACGACGATACGAAAACCTATTTAGCACGCAATATACTGTTCATGAATACAGGTGACGGTAAGTTCATCAATATTTCAGACAAAGCCGGCGATGGTATGAAGGTAAAGTTGAGCAGCCGGGGCGCGGGCTTCGACGATTTAGACAATGATGGAGATATAGATGCGGTTATTATGAATTCCCGCAGAGAGCCTACCATCCTGAGGAACGACTCGCTGTCTAAAGGGCACTGGATTCAGGTTCGCTTACGAGGAACAAAGAGCAATCGGAACGGGGTGGGAGCACAAGTCAAGGTTGTGGCCGATGATCTAACTCTCTTGGACGAGGTCCATAGCGGTCGTGGGTATCAGAGTCATTACGGGATGCGTCTTCACTTTGGGCTGGGAAACCGCGAAAAGATAGACCGTATCGAGGTCCGATGGATTGGCGGTGGAGTCGATACTTTTAAAAATATTGCGGCCGATCAGCTTTTAACAATAACCGAAGGAACTGGCCACACAAAATAACGTACGCCGAAGAGTGATATTTTGCTGAAGAAAGGTAGATGATGGGTTCCATCGATCGATTCTATGCAGCGGCATGTCAGCTTGATATGCCGAATCCTGCGAAACGCGACGAAATTGCCGGCCGGGTCGAGCGGATGCTGGAGATGATCGACCATGCTGTAGTGGGCTATGAGCCGTTCTTCGACGTACGACTCGTTGTGTTTCCTGAGTTTGCTCACGCAGCGCCCATCTACCCTACCGTTGATGAGTTGCTGGACACCTTGGCTGTACCCATCCCAAACGAACATACCCAACGCTATCAGGAAAAAGCGAAGCAGTTAGGCATCTACATCCAAACCGGCACGTTTTTAGAGATGGACTCCCGCTGGCCCGGTCATGTCTTTAATACAACCTGTTTGATTGGTCCTAACGGCATTATCTCTAAGTACCGCAAGGTGCACACTTGGACGCCTTGGGAAGTACATACCAGCCCGCATGATTTGGCTGGCTATGACGAGCCGATGTTTCCTGTGGCAGATACTGAAATTGGTAAGATTGGCACTGCCATTTGCTATGACTGGCTATTCCCTGAAGCAATTAGGCAGCTCAGCCTCGCAGGGGCCGAGCTGCTCGTGCGCGTATCGGCGTATATGGACCCATGGGGAACAACCCAACCTCTGGATTGGTGGACAATCATTAACCGTGTACGTGCGCTGGAGAATATGGCCTATGTAGTCGCAGCCAACCAGGCAGCCAGTCTGCAAAACTATCCGCCTTTTAGCTGGCCCGGAGGCAGCATGATAGTTGACTACGACGGCCGCGTGCTCGCCCAGGTCGAGCCGGGAACGGGGGAGAAAATCATTGTCGGCCCTGTCGATCTTGCCGCACTGCGAGCCGAACGGCAGCGCCGCCGCGGACATCACATGCTGGCCCATCTGCGAACCGAGGCTTATCCGAAATACGAACAGCCAATCTACCCTGCCGGTCGGGGCAAAGAAGGCACGATTACTGTTGAGAAAAACGATGAGTCACTTCGTCATGCCCATGAGGCCTTGAAGCGGATATCACGCACCCGGCCCTGACCGTACCAAGCTGGACAGATCGGCTGTTGCCTCCCAGCGTGTCCCACTTGACGGCACCAGTCACGCCGGCCCACGGTGACAGTTCCCTGATGGCGTCACGAATCCGTGCGCGGTTAAGTCCCGCCTTACGTATGGCGGCAACCAGAAGGTTGACCGTGTCATAGGTGTGTGCGGCAAGGTAGTCAGGATGGTATCCAAAACGGGAAGTGAATTTTTTTTCAAATCTATCCGAACTTTTACAGGGAGTATAAAGCAACGGAAAGAGCACTCCCTCTGCCGCCCTACCGGCTTCTTCGAGAAAACTGCGGCGCCCCATACATGGCCCTCCGAAGACAGGTCCCACAAAGTTTCTCTCCCGAACAGCGGAGATTAGATGTGCGCTTTGCTCTGCGCCGGCAATGAGAACCAGGGAATATGCCTTTGTCTCTACAATTTTTTCCGCCAGCTCTGTGAAGTCCTTTTCCTCAGGCTCAAATTCAAAGTGGTATGACGGCACTAATTTGTGTTGGGCAAAAGATCTGGCAAGTTCAACCGTAAAAAGGTGGGAATCGTGGTCCACTGCCGATACGAGCAGAAACCGCTTTTCCCCAATACGTGACGCAATCGCATGGGCGAGAATAGGCGCTTGAAGATGGTCTCCGGGGAGGCAGGAAAACATCCAGGGCACATTGGCAAGATTCACTGTCTTATCTGTGCTTGCGGGACTGAGCAGTGTAAGACGGGCCTTTGCAACAACCTGCTCGGCAAGGTGGGTTGACGGCCCGTCGATTCCCCCAATGATGGCCCAGACTTTATCCACGTAGGCCATACGAACCACTTTTGATATCCCTGTTCCCCATGGATTGTCCGACCAGCCCGCGACCAGACGAAACGGCAGGCCCTTGTACCCACCTGCCCGATTGGCTTCTTCAATCGCTAAAGATGCCGCACACCACATATCACCCCCTCCCGGGTGGGAAGCTGTTCCGGGGCCGAAGTATCCTATGAGTACTTCATTGATATCCGTGGGAGCAAGTTCCTCCCGGCCGGGGCCTGCATAGTTTGTTTCAAGCTTTCTCGCATCATAGAAAACTGCACGAGAAGGCCGTTTCTCGGAGTGTGTGTCCCCCGCCAATACCACGAAGGATAGGGCCAACAGTATAAAGATAGCGTTGAGAATCCTGCCCATGCTTGAAAAATATCCTTCCAGTCGCTTAATCAGACCGTGCGGCCGTCACCGGCCTGCTGACCCTGTCCCGCGGTGGAATGTAACCGCGAGGTATTTTCAAATCTTTTCTGGAATAGAATTTCCATTTGCCGTTCTCTCGTTTTGTCAAAAACACCTCACCAACATCATCAAGACAGGCGCTGAGCATAATATCACCCGTTACACCCTTCCATGGCTTGGTTCTGTGTGCCAGCACATCCCGGATTTTCGCCCGGTTGAGGCCTGCTACCTGTACAGCCCAAATAAGCATATTCATCCCATCATAGGCGTGAGCGGCGAATGTCTCCGGCTCTTCTCCAAAACGCTCTTCGAAAGCCTTGTGGAATTCTACGAGTCTTTTGCTTTTTCGCGTTGGATTCCAGGGGTAGGGACAGATGACTCCTTCGGCATTCGAGCCGGCAATTTCAACGAACTCATCCGAGACACAACGGTCACAGGCAAAGTAGGGCTGCTCCATGCCCATTGCTCGCATCTGATTAAGAATAAGCGCACCTTCAAGGGCATCACCCCAATGAACGATGGCATCCAGATTTTCTTCTTTCAGTCGTTCCAGTTGTAAGGAAAAATCTTCGGTTCCCATACTATAAGGCATTTCCAAAACAATTGGATTGCCGAGGCGTCGGCTTCCATCATGGATCTCACGGACACCGAATCGGCCGTAACGATGATTTGCACGGATAATCCCGACCCGTTTGAGGCCGAGCTTTCGATACATGTAATCAACAAGAAGATAGCCTTGCTGTCGATCGTCGCTGATACAGCGAAAAACCCAGGGAATGTTCGTTTCGATAAATGTGGGATCGGTATCACCGGAGTTCATCATGGCAATTTCGGCCTTGAGCGCGACGCGGATGGCAATGTGGCTGTTGGCGCCGTCTATCGTACCCAGTATCGCCCAGACATTCTCTTTATACGCCATTTTGATAATTTCATTGCCGGAAGCACCCCACAGCCCGTTATCGTTACTGACAACCAATTCAAAGGGGATATTTCGTTTAAGGTACCCTCCCCTGTCATTAACTTGCTTGATGGCAAGCCGCACTCCTTGCAGCATCTTAATACCTAACACCTCCTCATGGCTCTTTCCGCCGGTGGCAACCGAAACCGTAGACATGATGGGGCCGATGAAGCCGAGCTTGACCGTATTTACTTCAATCGGCTCTGGAATTGCTCGGCCGGGACCTGTGTACTCCATTTGGACCAGGAAGTGCTCCATATATGGATCGACGTGTCCAAAAGGCTCGACGTCCTCTGCTGTTTTTGCATAGTTCTCATCCTCACGCAATCCCAGGTCGGGAACCTCATAGGCATTAACAGAGTTGATTTTACGAAGGACTTCAAGCATTTCAGGACCAACTTCCCCCGATAACTCCGTTCTTTCCGCCTCTGGCCCCGCACAAGACAGGACACACAGTACAAGGACCGCAGAAAATAAAATCAAATATCGCTTCATATCGTTAACCTCACCAACTTTTTAAGTAAACACCGCTTAAACAGTAAATGCTCCTTTTTATTGTTTGCTGTGAGTATCTAACTCACCAGCTTTTGTTCTCACATTTCCTACCTTATGAACTTCTCTTTCTTTCAATCCTTTGTAATATCCGGAGCCAACTGCCCAACCAACTCCCTTTGAGGTTCCTATCCATACATCATTGTCGTCAAATTCCACCCAGAGAGTGTAATTATGCGGGATACTCTTCGGCATGTCAACAACCTCAAGCTCCTTTTGATTTCGACTGACTACTGCCCTGCCCCTGAGCGTGTTAGGGTCCAGAGTGTATGTGATCCAGGTATCTGTTGGAAAATCAGCAACAACGCCTAATCCCTTGTCGGTCGCATACCAGGCTTCGTTGGCACCGCGTCCTTTAACGGCGTTACCGAAGTCACTTGGTAAGCCGCTTTCGTGCTGATAATAGCCACGCCAATGCCGGCCATCATACCGGCTCATGCCGAAATAGGTTGACACCCACAAAATATCCTCTATGTAGCTGACTCCCGTGGTAATGACATGTACTATACCGTCATCACGATACAGGTCGATTTCCATTTCACCGTCCGGGTCGAGATAGTCTTTCCACGTCTCTCTGGCCACATCGAATTCCAAAACACCGCTGCCCCAGATGCCGAGATAGACCCTGCCGTCGTTATAGCAGACACCATAGTTCCAGATTTCTTCCATAGGGGCGTTTTTTTCCGTGTATATCGTCCATTCTCCAGTAACGGTGTTATATCTACTCGCACCGGCGGTTGTGGCTGCCCACACATTGTCGTTTTCAATAGCCACACCATAAACTACATCGTTGACCAATCCGCTGTTAAGCTGGTGCCAGTGATCGAATCGGCCGCCGCTGAAGCGTGCAAGCCCACCGCCAAACAGCCCAAGCCAAAGCTCTCCGGTTTTGGGGTTGACGTCGAGGCAGGAGACTACCCTCCAGGGAAGGCCATCTTCTTCTTTCCAGCTTTTAATCTTTCCAGTTCGTTTGTCGATACGGGCCAGCCCGTTCTCAGTGCCAACCCAGACCTTTGTAACGTCAGCCTTAATAGCAAATACATGGTCGTTGGGAAGGCCGTCTTTGACAGTAAAATGCTTCCACTCGGTATAAACGTAAGGAAGCTTCTGCACGGTTGAGGAAGCCGAAGACAATGTAGACAACTCACCTGCTGGATTCTTGGCCTCACATACCGCTGTTGTACCGGGCCGGAACAACGTTAATATTCCCAATGCGACTACTAAGTATTTCATAATAATTCCTTTTAAGTATTTCATAATAATTCCTTTGCGTCATTTTATACAGCTACAGCGTCTTGATGTACTCGATTAAATCATTGAGCTGGTCTTTGGTCATATCGTTAGTGACGCCATGTTTGTCATCAGGATTATACCTTGTCCAGATTTCCTCCAGGGTTTCAGCAAGACCATTGTGCAGATAGGGAGCCGAGTCGTAAATGTTGCTGAGGTGTGGTGTGTCAAAATGAGATTCCCTATCAAGCCAAAGCTTTGTCCCGATATCGTGTTGGCTTCTGTCGGTGAAAAGTGGGGGAAAGTGACAGGTGACACACCTGTTTCCTTTCGGGATAATGCGACCGTCATTGGCCATGGTCCTTTCAAACATCTTTTTCCCGCGGCGTTGTGCATCGGTAAGCTCCGCCCCCAAAGGACGGTAACGATTCGGCGGCCGGGGAATAGTGCAAATGTAGTTATCCAGCGCAGAGAGTTCATCAGGCGTAAAGGGCTGAATCCGGGTAAAGAAAACTGCCAGCCGCGGTCCACACTGCCTTTGCAGGCTTGGATTGGTCCCTTCCCATTTGAATGGGGCTGTATCGAGAATCCCCCGAAGGGTGCGATTATCCACGGGACTGCTTCCAATTCCATCGGGCTCGATATCGTAGGTGAGCCCATCGATGTGCCCGTCGGGATGGCAGGAGTGACATGAAAACTGACGACGGAAGGTGATATTAGCACTATGAAAAAGGCGCTCGCCGCAGCGCACTGTTGTAATATCTTTAGGGCCTCCAAGGTCAATTGTTTCTGTCGCCTCAAGTTTATCCAGATCGATTACCGACAATGTGTCGTCCAGTGCATTTGTCACGAAGGCGGTTTTACCATCCGGCGTAATGAGCACGCCTCGTGGGCTGTCTTTGGTAGATATATGGGTGATGACAAATTCGGCAGGCTTTCCCAGATGATTGGGGAACACATGCTCACGTTCATTGAGTGAAGCGGCTTCGAGCATGGAGATAAGCTTGCCGACATCCACAACTGCGATGCGGTTTGAGCCGGAACTTGTCACCAGGGCCAGGCGGCCGTCGGGCGTGATCGCAATATCAGCCGGGTCTGGGAAACACATGCCGGGCTCATCGAGGAGCACCTGGTCAACTCGGCCGTCTTTCCAAACAATTCCAAGTCCGTTCGTGATTGTCCAGCCCTGCAGCAGACGGGTCATGGGTACAAGATTTTTTGTGCGGTTGAGAGTAATCAGAGCAAACCTACCGCTTGGATGCCAGTCAATGCCCTGCATAAGATTAGCCGCAGGCACTACTATACGGTCTTCAACGACCGTACAATCAGTATCAATGGCCGTGACTTCAGACATTGATGGTTTGCGAAACTCCACGAAGCGAGAGAGATTATTCGTGACGTAGATGAGAAAACCGTCCGGAGAAAGCGACAGGGACCATGGGCTGCGACTGGCACTGAGGCGTTTGGTTTCTTTTAAAGTAGTCGTGTCGATAATAGAAATACTATCTGAGGACGTATTGAGAACATAAAGATGTTTTCCGGAGGTGTCGGTGAGCAAACCATGAGGCTCGTCACCTACTGCAATGGTGTCAGTGACTTCACGGGAAGATACGTCGATAACCGAAACCGTATCATCCAGACGATTGCTCACATATGCTCTGGTCCCATCAGGGCTGAAGGCAACGTCAGCGGGGTGATGGCCGGTTTTGATTTCTGCAACTTTCTCTAATGTTTGTACATCAACCACAATGACCGTATGAGAACCCTCACAAGCCACGTAAATCTCTTTGCCATTCGGGCTAAGCGCCATGTTGAGCGGGGTCTTGTAACGCGGTGCCTGGGAGACTTTCGCCGGCTCAGTCGGATGGGCGATTTCCTTCATGGCCTCATCAACATCAAACGGCTTGTTATGCGCGTTTTCATGACATCCAAGACACCTTTGACGTGTTACCTCTTTGAGTCCTGCCGCCTTGGCCGCACGCCCGTCTCTCATTATCGCTTCCGGGTAATAGTTGCTGCCTGCACCGTGACAGGCCTCACACCCAACGCCTTCATATACCGAGATGATGTCCATTGCCCCGCCTGACAGTTCATGGTAAGCTGTCGTATGGCACTTCAAACAGGCCTTGCTTGTCCGTGGGTCCTCTTTTAAACCTTCAGACTTGGCTATTTCATAGGCCTTATTTGTTCCCAGTACAGCATACGCCATTGCATGAGCACTCATTCGCCATTTGCTGAATTGATACCCCATTGCAGGACCTTTGTGACAGGTTGCGCAGATGCGGACACCTATGTTTTTAGGCTGACCCTTTTTTATTGTGTTCGTTGACTCAGGAAGCTGAGGTATCAGCCCGTATTTATAGTTCCTGGGTGTGGGGTGGGCGATATCTTTTAAGGCTTTTGTCATATCGAGTTTGGGCAATTTATGTATGGCAACGTGTGAGCCCTTCACCTGATGGCACCCCATGCAGTCTCTCTCTGTCGGCATCATCAGCCCTGCCCTCATGGCTGCTTCGCTATCTACCATAATAGCTGCATCCATATATTCGCTTCCGGGACCGTGACACTTTTCACATTGCACACCATCCTCAATGAAGAATGTCTCGTCTTTTTCCCACGCTTCCACATGAGCACCGGTTGCGTGGCATCCCAGGCACATGGGCGATTCCTGGGGTTCCTGGGGGATGCCGCTTAAATCAGCGATTTTTTTAGCTTCCGGCTTGACAAGGACCGCATAGGCTGTGGCGTGTTTGGAAGCCAGCCATCGGCTGAACTGATGCCCCATACCTTTTCCCTGGTGGCACGCCGCGCATCTCCTGGCCCCAACGTATACGGGGTGTTTGCGCTGGCCTTCTGCTGCCCGATGGATGGGTACAAACACTATAATGAATAATGTAAGTAGAAGAGATCTTCGCATTGTATCACTACTCCATTTACTTGGAATCTTGTATCACAGTCAGGAACTGTTTGGCCTTAACATCGGTTAGCTTCGTGGTTCGGCCGTCAGGCCATCGAATTTCCACCACATCGGCTTTCGCCACCTTCCCGAGACCGAAATGGCACCTCGGATCGGCCTGGGACAGATAACCGGTAACAGGAATGATGTCCTTTATTTGCGTCAGCTTACCGGTCGTAACAGTGACACGGGCACCAACAGCATCGGATTTGCCGCCGGTTAATTTAACTTCGATAACAAGCCAGTTGTTACTGTTGCCGCCATCGTTTCGCAAGAGCTTCGGTGTGTCGTTGAGGTTGACGATGAGAAGGTCCAAATCGCCATCGTTGTCGTAATCACCGTAAGTGGCACCGCGACCAACGTATTTCTCTCTGAAGTAAGCCCCTGATTTATCCGCCACATCCACAAAATTCCCTTCCCCATCGTTTCGCATGAGCACATCTTCTTCCGTATATTCGTGGTGGGCGTTCCCGTTGGCGACAAAAATATCCAGATACCCGTCACAGTCGTAATCAAACAGTACACCGCCCCAACCTGTGTACTGGCCACAAACCAGGGCCAGCCTGGCTGGCGTGGTGCGATCCTCGAAATAATCTTCTCGGTTCATCAGAAGACAGCCGTATCCCATATCGGGAATGTAAATATCAAGCCAGCCGTCACGGTCAATATCGCCAACAGCCGGCCCCATTGAAGAAACCCCCTGCCCGCCTTCACCAAAAGCCATCCCCATCTCAAGGCCTTCGCTTTCGAAGGTCCCCTTGCCCGTGTTCCTGAAGAAATAATTTTCCATCCCGTCATTGGGAATGTAGATATCCGGATACCCGTCGTTATTCAGATCGGCGACCGTCGCGCTCATACCCCGACCGTTCGGTTGAAACACCCCTGCCTGTTTAGTGACGTCGGTGAAAGTTCCGTCCCCATTGTTGCGATAGAGTGCGTCGGGCTGCCCGCTGTAACTAAGAGGTCCTGGATACCCCGCTGCCGCATAGAACGACCGGAATTTACCACTATCATATTCAAGATAGTTGGCGACATAGACATCGAGATCTCCGTCTTTGTCATAATCAAACCACGGTGCGGAAAGGCTCCAGTTCGGATTCGCAAGGCCCGATGCCTGGGATATGTCGGTAAAGGTCCCATCGCCGTTATTGCGGTAAAAAACGTTTGGCCCGTAGTTGAGTACATAAAGGTCGAGGTCACCGTCCTTATCGTAATCCGCGGCCGAGCAGCCCATCCCATAGCCCATATCGCCGACACCGGCTTCCCGGGTAACATCGATAAACGTTCCGTCGCCGTTGTTTCGATACAGACAGTTCGTAAGCTTTCCTCTCAAAGTTCGACCACGGTTATCGTTGACGGTCTTGAGCCAACAGCCGTTTAGAAAATATATATCAAGCCATCCGTCTCCATTATAGTCAAAAAACATCGCTCCCGCACCGGTGCCCTCGACGATATTATTGAGGTCGAAATCCCCATAGCTGTGCTTGAAGTTAATACCCGCTTTTTTGGTGACATCAGTAAAAACAGGTAAATTTTCTTCTGCACCATAGCCCGCCGCTACCTGAAACACCAGCATGATTGTAAAAGTTCTTAATACGTTCACTTATCACGTCCTCCATCATTTTGCTTATAACCCGGCAGACCATCCGGTCCCGGGATACCATCCCAGAGTGCACCCATGTCAACCCATTCTACAAAAGTGCGTCTTTCATCTTCTGTCAAAGCCTCGGCTGGAGATGGAGGCATACGGGACACCTGTCCTGCTGAATGAAAATCGTCCCAGGGCCTCGATGTATCGCGTCCGAAGATACGCCATATAAGGGGGCTGGTCCGAGCCCTTCCGGGATGAACATATTTGCCATGCCCCGGTTGATTCCCCGGGGCAAGAAGGATTTCGTAAGTATGATTGAAGTAGGCTTCTCCTAAGGGACTCCTCACCAACGAAAGGTCCTTTGTAAGAAGAAGAGGAGAATCCGCTTTGGCGTGACACCTGACACATTTTTGCGCTATGATGGGCATAACATCGCGTCTAAAATCGACTGTTCGCCTTCGCTCGGGAGGTAATGTAAGCTGGATTGATGGACGGGTCACAGACTTGGCTAACATATTTTCCGGTGTCAACTCCCCATCTTCGTGACAGCCGATGCACCCCCTTGGCTCATGATTCTTGGCCCAGATCCAACTGCAGCTTCGCAAAGCCATACCTTCGGCATCGAGCGTTTGCAGTTCAATGGGAGTATTCGCGGGTATTTCAATATTGAAGGAACCGTCTTTCTCAATATCTATCTCGCCAAGAACGCGTCTCTGTGCTACAGGAGGAATTCCATTTACAGAAAAAACGAGGGTTCGCGCGTCCTTTTGGATAGATGCGTCACCCTTTACGGCTATACCTTCAAGGATTCGAAGTCTTTTTATGGTCCCGGCGGGCAGCCATTCTGGCTTCTCAAGGTCACTAAGGTAAACATTCAGACAATAAAGTCTGCCGTGAGGGTCTTTCTCGGTAACCACACTCGACCGGCCATCCGGCTCCGGGCGTGGGTGAACCGCTTTGGCCTGAATATCATGATAATCAGGATCGTCGAAGATTAATTCCATCTCTCCATTGGAAGGATCGAGGCGGTACACCCCATGCGTGTCACCATCGCCCGATGTTCTTCGCGAGACAAGGATCCTTCCATCGAGAAGAGGTGAGGGAGAATGAAAAAGCCCGTCCGACACCTTGGTAATGGGTCGGTACGAATGAAGTGGTCTTCGCAGGCGTACAGAACCCAGACTTCCCGCACCGTCCCACGGGACACTGTCGCCTTCGACAAAAACAGCTAATCCTTTC
>JAUWLI010000226.1 GCA_030613765.1 Phycisphaerae bacterium | reverse complement strand
GTTGTGCCCACAGCGTCACCAATAGCGTAAAGACCGGGTACGTTCGTTTCTAATTTTTCATTGACTGAAATGGCAGAATTATTCATCTTTAAGTTCAGGGCCTCAACGGTCTCCTGGTCAATAACCGATCTTCGGCCAACCGACACAAGGACTTTTTCCGCCTCTATTGCCTGGCCGCTTTCAAGGTTTACTTTTGCGATTGCTGCGGTCGTATCGACCGATGTAACCTTTTGGCTTGTCAGAGAGTCAATTCCGAGCTTTTTGAATTCGCGTTCGATTAGCCGGCCAACCCACTCATCCTCCATCGGAATCAATCGCGAAAGGGCTTCCACGATAGTAACTTTTGCTCCCACTGCGGCATAAACGCAGGCCATCTCGCAGCCGATTACTCCACCGCCTACGATTACCATCGATTCAGGTATATTCTCGAGGCTGAGGGCCTCTTTACTGCTGATAACAGTCCGGCCGTCAAAAGGCAGAGCTGGCAGTTCGATTGGCTGCGAACCGGTAGCGAGGATTATCTTGCCGGCCTGAATCTGGATTGGTGAGTCTTCTTTCTCGATTTTGATTGTGCCTGGAGCGGTGATGACAGCTCGGCCCGGCAATACTTTTACCTTATGGCTTTGTATCAATCCTGTCAGGCCTTTGCGAAAGCCGGTTACTATGGCGTCCTTTCTGCCCTGCATTTTGGGCCAGTTAGCCGTAGCGGAGGCAACGTCAATTCCCATCAATGCTGCGTGTTTTATGGAGAGCAGGGCATGGGCCGATGCAAGCAAAGCCTTTGATGGGATACATCCACGATTCAGGCAGGTGCCTCCGATAAAGTTTTTTTCGACAACTGCCACCGTTGCGCCTCTTTGTGCACATCTGATAGCGGCGGCGTAACCGCCGGGGCCACTCCCGATTACTACAACATCAAAACTTTCTGACATAATTTATGCTCCTTTTTAACTTTGCCTAAAACTTGTGCAAAATGATCTATCTTTTCTTTGGTGCGAAAAGCTGAAACTCCCGGATTGTCGGGCCATCAGTAGCCTTTAGGATGTTCAGCCGAATGTGCCGAGCAATAACCGGTGGCGAGAATTCCAGTTTCAGCTTCCTGCCGATTTTTTTGCCATCGGCAATAGTCCGCCATTGCCTACCGTCCTTGCATTGCAGCTCATATTGCTGTACGCGGTCGAATTCCTCATTGATAACTACGTTATTGAACGTCGTCGATTTTCCAAGGTCGATTTCGAGCCAGGCCTGCTTGGTACCCGTGTCCGTGGCCCAACGGGTGGCCGGATCATCGTCTACGGCCTTATTCGGACCATACCCGGCTGAATTCTGGAAGATGTTCGAAGCTTTGGCCTTTTTGCCATACGCCAGAGAAGCTGACAACATACTAACAGGGGCTATTTCACTGGCAGGATCATCGAGCTTGAGTGCAATGATAGTGTCAAGCTCCTGCTGATGTGCTTTCGGTAAGGAGATTTCGATGGCTTCTTTAGTTTGTTTCACTATAGCAGTACCACCGGTCAATACTGTGTTGGCGGTAATTTTTTTGGGGATTGGCGGCAACATAATGGTGTCGTCATCCCAATTAAAGGCATGGATATAAATAGTGCTGCCCTTGTTCGTGCTGGCGCCCCAGGAGCCTGTTTTAAACGGTCCGCCGCGTGTTCCATAGATGCTGCGGCCGTATTTGCTCAGCCATACACCCATTTCCCGCAATCTATCGACCTGTCGCGGCTCGATTCGGCCATCGGGCATTGGCCCGACATTGCACAGCAAATTACCGTCACCGCCGACAGTCGACACGAGTGTCTGGATACACTGTTTGAGTGACTTCATCTGGTCATTTGGTTTCCACGCCCACTGGCGGCAGATTGTCATGCAAGTCTCCCACGCACGGTCGTGTTGGAATTTGCCTATTCTTTGCTCTGGTGTGTCGTGGTCGGCAGCCAGACCAGCGCGGTTATTGATGATGATGTGGGGCTGCAGCTTTCGTATCATTTTGAACATGTTGTCAGAGTCCCAGTCCCTTGCCGAGCCGCCCAGACCGTCGAACCACATGATATCGAGCCTGCCGTATTTAGTACATAACTGGCGTATCTGGTTATGCATAAACTTGATGTACTTGCTGTGGTTTTCCGTGCGGTAGTCAGGGTGATACCAATCGACAGGGGAGTAGTAGTAGCCGAGCTTCAATCCGGCTTTATGGCAGGCGTCGGCCAGTTCCTTGACTACATCGCGTTTGAACGGTGAGTTGGTTATCTTGTAGTCGGTGTGCTTGCTGTCGAACATCGAGAAGCCATCGTGATGTTTTGAGGTGAACACCAGGTACTTCATACCTGCGTCTTTGGCGACCTGCACCCACTCGTCGGCGTTGAACTTGACGGGATTAAATTTCTTGTAAAGGTTGTCGTATTCTTCAAAAGGAATCTTTCCTTTACCACTGCGTCCTCGCCGCTCGCCGCCGCGTGACCAGCCGATTTCTGTTCCTTTGAGGCTGACCGGCCCCCAGTGGATGAACAGGCCGAATTTCATTTCACGCCAGGCCTGCATGTCCTGCTCGGCGGCCTTTAGATAATCTTTGGACGTTCCCGAGCTGCCGGCCTCGACCTGCTTCGTAAAACAGGCTGTAAGCAGACACAGGACTATACCCAGGTAAATTCCAAATGACCTTATGCTCCATTTTTCATTTAACATAATATTCACCCTTTCGATTTTGAAAATACGCGTTGACAGAACACAATAATATATCAGAAAAATGCAGAAAATGAAACTTAAGGTTTTGGTTTTTATAATAAATCGGGCAGAATCGAACGTAAAGCTTATTAGAAAATCGGATTTTGCAAGCATGGTGGCAAAGGAGGTGCTATAATCAGGAATAAAACGGTTTAGCTGGGAGGATAAAAATGACTAACCGAAAGATAATACTATTATTGTTTGTGCTGTTTAGCTGTGGTTTATCTGTTAATAGCACATCGGGATTAGGTATGGAGGAGTTTGGCGACAGGCCGATAGAGATAAGTTGTGAATGGTATGATGGAGTTGCGGCGGTAGCGAAGTCTACCGGACGGGTGTACTCGGTATGGGTTAATGGCGGTGAGATCTTTTGTTTCAAGAGTAATACTAAGACTTTTAATGAGGTCTTAAGGAAATTTGCTTCGATTAGAGCACCGCAACGGCGTCTGAACATCCGGAGCAAAGTTGGAATACAAACATCATTTCATGGAAAAGAGACTTCTTTTGACTGGAAGTTGAGCATCATAGGTGGCATCCATCGAAGCGTCTTAATACACGAGAAAGGGATGAAGGCCAAAGAGCTATACCCTTCAATTACGGTTTTCCTGGGCCGCGGGAATATAAAATTAGACGAACTTGATGTTCCTGCTGGCATTGATGTAACCATTTCCGAAAGCATCAAAGCCGATGCTAATTTACTAAAGGCAGTAAATGAGATTGATAAATGGAGACAGGCAGAGGAAAAGTGGCATGCCTTTGTGGAGCCTTATCTTGAGAAAATTCGCAAGGAAGATTCAGAGCCGCGGATAGACTGCGTAGAGATTAGGAGCGAACTAATATCCGAGAAGCTTTCGAAACACCGGATTTATGCAATCGAGACCAGAAAGTTCTTAAGACCATCCCTTTTCGCAGTTTCGATGGAGGGCGAGATAACCGATCTTAGTAATGGGCTCGTGTCGTTTTTGAAAGAACAAAATATATTAGTATCTGATAGTAATGCAGCAATTTCGGTAACCAGGTTATTTGAAGAATTATCAACAGCTTCCAAAACGGTTTTTGACCTGAAATTTAATACTGCCAATTTCAAGATTCTTGATAAGCGGCTGTACCAGAGTATTTATCAGGATGCAGATTGGCATTACAGCACAGAAAAGCAGGAAAATATCTGGATTGTTAAAAAGATTTATGTTGGGAAAAAGGATTGTCTTGCATACGCTTCAAAACATGAAATTGTTTTAGATGAAAAAGACCGGTTTCAAGGCATTTGGCGAACGCCTTGGTAAAAAATAACAGTTATTTTTCTATAGAAGTTTGTGCGGCGTCGAACATCCTTACGCCGCCGGTGTCCAGTTGGAGGATTAGGTTCTTTGCGGCCTTTATGATAACTCAATTTTTTACATATTTTTTACAAACTGAGGGAGCCATACGAAGGTATAATAATTTGCAGGTTGACACAAAAATATTGAGAAAGCTTTTAAAAAAGGAAAGAGTATGAACCGGGAAAGAAAAGTTATCGCTGCGTTCATTGGGATATTTTGTGTGATTGGATTGTTGTCTCTGACCAGTAACGGCGTGTTTGGTTCAAGGACGGAAGAATTCGGAGACAAGCCAATAAGCCGCCAGCCCAACTGGCTTGAGGACATAAGGACCCTTGTACAGTCACCTCGGCTTGTGCATTCGAGTAAGGCTGATGGTGATGAGGACTATTACTTCAAAGGTGATACTTCGGCCTTCAATGAATTCTTGCGAAAGTTTGGGGCCGTGAACCTGCCCAAGCGCAGGATTGCTGTCAAGAACCAGTACGGCAAAGTAAGCCACCGCCATTTTGACTGGGTATTGCACATACCTACACAGACAGATTCCAAGGGTGGAAAAGACCGCGAGGCTAAAGAAGCATATCCGTCGGTCACGGTCTATGCGGCTGCAAGTGGGATAACCGTCAGCGACATCGTTCCGCCCGAAAACGGCGAGATGTTCGCTGTCGAGAGCGCCGAGGAAGACCAGTGGCGGGTGGCAAAGGGGGTGGAGAGAGCCAACAAATGGGCAAAGGCAAGGCGTAAGTGGCTTGAGTTTATAGGGCCACATATAGAAAGGCTAAGGCGTCAGGACAGCGACCCGTCCATACGGTGGGTTGAGATGCGAAGCAATCTGGTGTCGGAGTATCTTCCGGGGCACATAATGCGACTGATTGAGACGACACGGATCGGACGGTCACGAATCTACGCTGTGTCGGTTTCGGGCGATGTAATTGACTTGGGCAGCGGCACGTGGTCCCGGAAGAAGGATGAGGAGCATTCCAGGAACCGCAAGCTTTCGGACTTCCTACGTGCACGGAGCATCGCAGTTACGGGCGCAAATGCAGCCATTAGTCTCGTGAAGCTGACAGAGGAAGTTTCCTACGCGCCCATGCGGGCCACAATGCTGAGGCGGAGTACGAATAACTTCACGATCTTCGATTCTCGCTTGTACGACAGATTGAGTTGGAATGAGAACTGGGAATATGATGCGAAGAGAAACGAGGGATACTGGTTGGTGACTCGGTCGTATGTGGGGCCTCCGGCTTCGATCATAGTGCCGCCGAGGTGGGAGATA
>JAUWLI010000018.1 GCA_030613765.1 Phycisphaerae bacterium | reverse complement strand
TGTTGGGATCAAGATATATCAGGACCTCATCATTCAAAGTCGCCTGCACCATTGTCTCGGGCCAGATGATCAGGTCGGCGCCTTGCTCGATGCCTGCCTTGCTTTTTTGCATCAGCTCGTCGAAAATTTCCTGAGAAGTCTTCTCGGCAATATCGGGCTCTCCGCGGAGTGCCTCTGTCTTAATCTGCTGCGGGATGTTTGACTGCAGCGAGGCAATGAGCGGGCCATCCGTAACGAATTTGTCCGATTGATTTATTCTCCATTGACCGTAGAAGATTGTTGCGAGCAGGGCGATGCCGACGAAGGCAGTTTTCAGGAAGAGGTTTAATTTGAATAGCTGTTTTTGTCTGGCGGCGATTATTAAATCGACCAGGAGGCCGTTGACCATTGCAATGAGAAACGAGATGCCCGCTGCACCGAAGATGTCGGCTATCTGTATGATGGTGATGTTCGTATACTGGCTGTGTGCGAGGAAGCGCCAGAAGAACCCGCCGAGGAAAAGGCCGCGGAGACGTTCTGCGCCGACAAACAGGACGGGGACAGCCATGAATAGGGGTATCTTTTTTGTTCTGCAGTAGCGCAGGCAGAGGGCGAGTATTGGCCAGGACAAGGCCGTGTATAGGGATAGTGTGATCCAGCCCGCCAGGGTTATCGGAGCTATAAAGTAGATATTAGCAAGCCAGTAACACAGCGAGAGCAGATAGGCGGCAAGGGCCAGGGGTTTTGGTTTTGAATCGGGCGAGCAGGCGAGGATGAAGGGAACAAGCGATATCCATGCCAGGGGCGAGAGGCTAATCGGCGCCTGTATCACCGTGAGCATTATCGCACTGGCGATGAAGGGCAGGCAAAACAGGAAAATATTCTTTAGCTTCACCTTTTTCAATCGGCGATATCCTCTAAAGCCGCCGCGATTTCCACTGTCTTATAGCGTTTATGATTATTCATTCGCAGAGCAAATTGATTTGCGAACAACTCCAATAGTTTTTTGTCGTTAGAGATTTTTTTGGCCGGCTTTCTTATGTCGGACAAAAGCCTTTTTAGCTCATTAAGCTCGGTGCTATTAAGAAACGTATTGGCCGGCTGTTGTTTTTTTAATTGGGCCAGACGTTTCCTGGCGTTTTCAACGTACTCTTGAGAGATTTCCAGTCCTACATAATTTCTTCCTAATTGGTATGCAGCAGCGGGGGTAGTACCTGAGCCACTGAAAGGGTCGAGGACGCAATCACCGGGATTGGAGCTTGCTGAAATGATTCTTTTGAGCAGACTTTCGGGCATCTGGCATGGGTGCCAGCCTGTACGTTCCTTGAAGGTCCCGCAGACACGTGAGTATTCGTGCCAGACATCATCGGGCATTTTGCCTACGGGATTGGCACGCCTGTCGTTATAGATTAACTGCCTGTCGGAAGGGACGCGAACAGCGAGGTCGTTGAACGTAAATTTGATTTTGTCGTTTACGAAGTAAAAGATGTGGGTATGCGAGCGGGCAAACTTATTCTTCATTTGCTGGCCGAAGGTGTAATGCCAGATAATCCAGTTTCGCATAAAGAGGCCCAACTCGTCGGCTATGATTTTTACGTTCGCGGCGTACTCATCGCCTATGGCTATGTAGAAAGAGCCTTGGGGCATAAGGGCTTTTTTGCAGGCGGCCATCCAGTCTTTTGTCCATACGATGTAGTTTTTGTTTTTGACGTTGTCGTTGTATTTATCGTATTTGTAGCCGATGTTGAAAGGCGGGTCGGCGAAGATGAGGTCGGCAAATGGTTTGCGGGCCTTGTTCAATATCTTTATGCAATCGCCGCAGGTTATCTTGTTGAGGAGCTTCTGCATAACGACATATTACATGTTCTCGGTGAGTTTGCAAGGTGAATTAGGGCGGGGTTGCTTTACTTTACGGGCCAGTTTTGCTGTCGGGCAAATTCCTCTATTTGTTTCCATAGGTCTTGTTTTGTCTGGATCGAGAACTTTCTTTTGTCTGTATGTACGATAACCATCCCCTGACCAACAAATCGCGGCTTGATGAGTTTGATCTCTTCTTTCAAAACTATCCAGGAACCTTCTAATTCCTCCACGAGTTCGTCGACATGGCGTTCTCCATGGGCTTGTCGCCACTGATCCATCTCAAGCTTGCGTTTCTTTTTAGAGCGGTGTGCCAGCCACATACCCACAAGGCCAAGGTTGGCCTGAAGTGCCATGTCCGATGTATTGACTTTCCTAAAAGCCAAAAAGTAAAATCCATCCGATGTTATGTGCAGGTCGCCGTGCATTTTCACCGGTTTTTTGCACATAACATCATCAAATGAAAGCATTTCCATAAACCTATATCCTCGATATAGAAGGTCTTGTATATAAACATTTTATAAGGGATGGGTGGGTATGCAAGGGGATTTAAGCGCTGCCGAGCTTGTTTTGGTCGCAAAGGCGGCGGAGTTTTGTCGGGAGAGATCGGCTGCAAATAATTGATAATCATAAGGGTCATAAGTCGCAAGGAACGTTTTTTAAATCAATTATCGGTCTATTGTATTAGGAGCCAGCTTAAATTGTGCCTGATTTGCTAAAGTGGTTGGTATCCTTTGTCGACAAAAACAGTGGTATTATACGGTTACAATCGATTTGTGGACGCGCAGCAGAAACTGTTTGGGATTATCTCGGACCGAGACGCTCTGCGTTATCTTCCATTTTTGCGGCCCGGGGCCGACACATTTCACGACAGGTTGTTTGATGTAGCACCGAACAATGCAGCCATCAAGCAAGTTCTTCATGATATCATTAAGCGAGACGTTAGTTGTGTGTTGCCGAGCTGTGATTTTTATACCGCAGTGGGGATGTTGTATGAGAAGAATATAAGCTGTCTGCCGGTGACCGATGAGGAGAAAAAGCTTGTCGGAATAGTTACAGTTACCGACGTGATGCGTGGATTGCTGGCCGCGTACGGTCTTTTTGAGAAATCCGTGGTTTAATTACAGCATTTGTCTTTAATTTCACATATCCCTGATCCAAACTCAAGTTCGGCAGAAAGCCGAGAAGCTTTCGAGCAACTAAACCTGCTTTGGTATGCTGCAATAGCGCCGACGTCGAACTTGACGGCTATGTCGATATGGTTAATTACGGTATATTTCCTCAAAACTTCTATATAGTCGCCGCATATTATTCTGTTGAGAAATTTAGACATAGAGCTATTTTATAAAACGGTGCTGATCTTGCAAGAGGCAAATGGATAGCAGTATCATAGCGAAGAACCTGAAATCTTATTGTGTGCTGATAGTTCAATCGACTCTATTGGTATTAAAAACCTTATCGAGGATTGCATTTATTCTATCTCGTTGTCGAAAGCCGGCTGCATCCTTCACATCCAGCAGCCGCGATTTGCGGTAAAACTTAACCCACTCATGGACCTTTTTCGAGCTATCCCAGTAACCGTCTGGAGTGTAGATGATCCACTGGTCGTCAGGCAGAGGGCAAAATGATAGTAATTTTTTCCCAGAATCTGTAACAACTAAATCAACCTGAATTGATGCAGGTCTCGTTTCCAAAGCCACTGTTCCATCCATTATTAAACGTAAATGCGATGAGATGCTTCGTTTAATTGCACCTTTCTCTATTGAAAGCACTTTTGTATCTCTCTCACCAGACTGGCACACTATGAATTTGCCACCATCCACATACCCAAATCTGGAAAAAAAAGGGCTCGTTTTGCTTGACCAGATAACCTCATTCCGATTATAATCCCACAATTTCACCAAACCATAGAAATCGCCAGCAATAATTTTATCATTTACAAATCGTACATCCACAACACTTGTTGAAAAGCTCTTAAGTTCACTTAGTATCTTCTTGCTTCTAAGATCAACCAAAACTACGCTACCCCCATTCCCATGTCTATAGCTTGCTCCTAAACCTATAGCCAGCATTCTAAATTTTGTGTCCGCGTCGCAACTCCATATTAGCTTGTTATCGGGTAAATAAAACTTATCTACCTTGGATTTATCGAAATAGTGGACTTCCACAAATGGTTTATCCTTATCCACACGGGCTATATACATCGAGCATTTTCCGCTTGATAACCAGCTTAAGTGCTTTCCTAAAGGAATGTTATCGATTTTTGATACGCAGTTCAAATTCTCCATGTTCCACAATTCTAACCTTCCTATTTGTCCAGTCCCAGTCACAACCGCAACATGCCTACCATCAGGGCTGGGAATATACCTGGCGCCTCTAATGCCAGTGTGAGTAGTTGTACTATTCGATAGGTTAAAGATCGTCAGGACTTTTTCTTTCCCACATGGTGAATCTGCTATCAGTACATCTGGCTTTAAAAATCCACCAACATTGCTCACAGTGTTCCCTGTGCCGAGCGTTGAAAGAAAACGGCCCTTCTTTATGTACCATATCTTTATGACGCCTCCTTCTGGGTTTCCTGTCCCCCACACTACGCAGAGGCCCGTTACTTCATCCCACCACAAACTCTCAAATTCTTGCCCTAGAGTTTTCATAATATCACATGCGGGCAGTTTGTTTTGAATCTGTCTCCTCCGACTCTGAGGATATCCCCTCATTCGTGCTCCTTTTTGGATCGTGCTCCTCTTGGTGTGCAGATCTATAGTTTGAACAGCAGTCCCCATGTGTGGTATATGTTCCGCCGGCTCGCCGTACATGCCAGTAACTCTAACGGACGACCCATCGTGCGAAACTTCAATGATCTCAGGGACTGACATCTCAAGCTCATATGTGTCCAGTATCTTGCCAGAGAGACTTATATGGAAAAGCTTCATTTTCAGTTTCCATTTTTCATCTCTCCTTTTTTTCCACGAGTCAGTTGTTACAAACATACCATTTGAATCCCGGGAAAAAGCGATGCAACTACCAGCCAAAGCTTCATGATATTTCAGGACGCCGTTGGACAATTCCATGAGAAGACCTCGACCCCAGCCGCAGGCTGCCAAATACTTTCCATCAGGAGAAAAGGCAATGTCCTTTGCAGCGTAAAGTGGCACGTTCCAGGCAAGACACTTGTTCGATACGTCAACAATGCGAACTACTTCACCTACTGTATGATAGTAGATCGCTGCTGCAAATTTCCTGTCGGGTGATAGCTCCCCTGTTTCAGGCCAAGTAAACTGAGGCACTACTCGTATAATGCCTTCGGACGCTTTACCAAGGCTTGACAGTATGCAGAGTACAAAAGACAAGAAGATTTGAAAGCGAGCTTTTTGATTTTTGGCATATTTCTCTTCCATGAAATTTATTCCCCATGCTGATGTTAATTTCGTATATGTCGAAACGAACGATATCCTCAACTTTGCACATATTGCACCTCGGCTTCTTTGGATATGGTGTCCCGAAAATACCAGCTCAGGAAATTGGGGGTATGTAACTCAACCTTTCGGCCAAGTAACTGAGAGAGTTCGGCTTCCATATCGAAAAAGGCAAATCCCGGCTCCTTCCCTTTTTGAAACTCCACCAGCACGTACGCATTGCTGTTAGCGGCAAAATCGTCCCGCGGAGCAGAGCCGAAAACAGAGAGCCGACGAATGTGATGAAGCTGGCAAAAATTCGCGATTTTATCCTTCGGTATAGCCAGGTTTTTGTTCATGACTATCTCTCTGACAGCTTTTTGTTATCCAACACTCAATACAGGTTAAAAGCCACGCGGCACGAGTAACGAAATTCACGGCTTAGCCCTATAAATTTCGTTTCTACAGTGGCTTGATAAGCCTTTGCTCTTCGAAGACCTTTCCGGTGAGGTAGTCGGTGAAGGTGACGGTCACAGTCAGGGGCTTTTCGAAAGTTTTGACCTTTTGGGAGACGTCAAAAGTCAATCTGTAATGGGTCTTCAACATAGCGCTAAACCAGAGTTTTCTTAGTTTGCTCGGCGTTATGTGCCACTTTCCGAGTAAGGCCGGGTCCTTGTCTTTGTCCAGGTCCAGCAGCTGCACGTGAACGTCTCCGGGCGCCTTTATGATGTCACCATCCTGGTCGATGGGCTGTAAATAGACAATGAGGGTTTCCTTTGTGCCGTTTTTGTCTTTGTCAAAAAGATTAGTGTGTTTAGTAATCCTGACTCTTTGTAGGTCGCAGAGGTCTTTTAGTTTGATGTCGTCTTCGAGGCCGTGCAGGGTGTTTATCTGTTTTTGCAGGTCGTTGTTCCTTGATTCTATGTGCTCTATATGGCGCATCAGTTCTCTTTTTTCCTGACTGAGCTTGTCTACTTTTTCGGCCAATGGATTTTTCTGGATTGCGGAGCTTTCGCATCCTGTGACTAAAGCCGCCAGCGCACAAGAACACAACAGGACCGCATTGAATGCGAAACACCGAGCAGCAACATTAGACTTTCTGTATTCGATATTCGACGTTCGATATTCGGTATTCATTACTTTTGCTCCTGTTGCCTGACGATTTCAGGTGCTTTTTGTAGAATTCTGTCTGCGAGCCCGTAGTTGATTGCTTCTTCGGATTCGAGCCAGAGGTTGCGGTCACAATCCTTTTCCACTTTCTCGGGTTTTTGTCCTGTATGATTTGCCAATATCTCATAGAGGCGGGTCCGCAGTCGGAGTATTTCCTTTGCTTCTATCTCGAGGTCGGTAGCCGGTCCTTCGAGTATACCCGTGATTAGCGGCTGGTGCAAAAGAACCCTGTTGTTTGCCAAAAGGAATCGCTTTCCTGCCTTTCCCCCGGCCAATAAGACGGCAGCCATACTTGCGGCCTGACCGACACAATATGTCGCGACGTCACAACGCAAAAACTGCATTGTGTCGTAGACGGCCAGGCCTGCTGTGATTGATCCGCCCGGAGAATTGATGTAAAGATGTATGTCGTTCTTGTTGTCTTCGTTGCTCAAAAACAACATCTGGGCGATAATTAGATTTGCGGTCGCATCGTCAAGTGGTCCACCGAGAAAAACAATCCTGTCCTTGAGGAGTCTTGAATAGATGTCGTATGCTCTTTCGGTTCGTCCACTTTTCTCAATTACTATCGGTACTAAATGTTGGTTCGTAGCCATATTTCGTGTCTCTTATTTTATATTTACTTTTTATTTTTGTCTTTCTTTTTTTCTTTGTCTTTTTCTTTTTTTTCTTCTTCGTGCAGGACCTCATCAATAAGTCCGTACTCGTGAGCTTCCTGGGCGGTCATGTATCTGTCTCTTTCGGTCTCTGCGGCGATTTTTTCAATCGGCTGTCCGGTGTGTTTGGCAAGAAGTTCATTAATCATTCTTTTTGCTTTTATGATTTCTTCGGCCTGTATTTTAATATCGGCCGCCTGTCCAGAAACTCCTCCCCAGACCTGATGGAGCATAATTTTAGCGTGTGGGAGGGTATGGCGTTTACCTTTTGTTCCGGCTGCCAGTATTATCGCAGCTCCGGACTGGGCCCTGCCGATGCAATATGTGGCAATAGGCGAGCTGACAAAGCGCATAGTGTCATAAATAGCCATCGTGTCGTCAACACTACCGCCCGGGGAATTGATGTACAGGCTGATTTCAGTGCCTCTTTTCAGGTTGTCGAGATAGAGCATCTTCATAATAATCCGGGCAGCAGTTTCATAATTTATCTCACCTATCAAAAAGACGATGCGGTTTTCCAGGAGCATATCATCGAGACTCATCTGGCGGTATCGCTGATACTGGCCGTATTGATTGTACGTCTCCATGTTTTTGATGATATTTTTTCCGGGATATTCAATAGACATTTATGTTTTCCTTTATAAAATTGGTATCCTTGATTTCGTATCCCGCATCACTGCCGGCGAGATATGGTTTTCTTCGACCTTTTTTACTCTCTACTTTTCTTGTTATCCTGTAATTCAGCCGTCGGATTATTGTTTTTTGGTTGCTTTTTTAGGTTTTTTAGTTGTTTTTTTCTCAGTTGGCTCTGCTTTTTTGCCCGTCTTTTTTGTTGTTTTTTTTGCAGATTTCTTCACAGCTTTTTTGGTTTTCTTTTCTGCCTTTTTCTCGGTTATCTTTGCCGACTCGAGTAATTTGGCGATGCACATGTGCTCTCGAACCTGTAACTTGAACTGGGCCAGCGAGCCGTCGCGGAGCATCTGTTCTCTCATTCTTTCCGGTCGTTGTCCCTGCTGAATTGCTAACTGCGCAATGTGGCCGTTAATCTCCTCTTCGGTCACTTCAATCTCGAGCTTGTCGGCAATTTTGTCCATAATAAAGAATGTCTTTAGCTGCTCCTGTGCTCGTTGCGCACTGCCGGCCTGAAGCTTCTCCATGTGCTCTTCTATCTGCTCACGCGCCAGTCCCTGCATGAGCAGATTTGAGTACTGTCTTTGCAACAGGGAGATCGATTGCTCAGCCACAATATTTAAGGGGAGGTCAAAATCGGTATTTTCGAGCAGATATTTATAAATCTGCTCAGTCATTTCTTTTCGCACCTGCTGCTCTAATCGGCCCTGGAGTGAATCCTGGATTCTTTCCCGGAGCTGCTTTTCGTCTTCGACTTCCAATTTTTTGAGGAAGTTTTCATCCAGGGCGGCAGGCTTGAGGTACTTGATATCATTGACGGTAATTTGAATATCTACCGTTTTGCCTCGGTACTCTTCTCTGAAGAAAGTTTTTGGTACCTCGACACTTGTCTTTTTGGTGTCGCCGACTTTTGCGCCCGCCAGAAGCTCGTCGAGCTTTTCGACGGGGACTGCACCAACAAAGCCATTGGGCCTTACGTGAATGTTGATATTATCGAGCTTCTCCTCGGCCTCGACGTCGGCGACCTTGAGGACCGCATCAGCAATTATCTGGTTGTCTACCTCTGCGGTACCGTCGGTTCGCGGTGTCCACAGGCCTGACAATTTTTGCAACTGCTCAACTTCTCTGTCTATTTGCTCATCCGTGACTTCGAGCTTGGTCTTGGTTACGGGGATGCCTTCGATCTGGGGCAAATCAAATTCTGGACGGACCTCGACTTCAAAATCGAACTTCAGGGGGCCTTCGGCCGGCAGGTCTATGCTTTCGTAAATATTCAGCTTGTCCTGCTCTTTCCTGATAGGGTAGCTTTTGCCTTCGTCGGTTACAAGCCATTCGGTTTCGGGCTGTTCAACGGATACGGCGGCATTTTTGGAAAGGGGGGCCTCGTTTTTTTCAAACTCCTTCCGCAGCTTTTCCGAGATTGTGCTTTTGTCCAGGTCGGCCTGGAAGTCTAATTCAACAGTGCAGAGAGGGCTCTTTTCAAAATCAATATCCGGGTCACGAAGTGCGTCCAGTTTGCTGTCCTTGATGGCCGAATCGCTGGCATCAGCTATTAATTTCAATTTGATTTGCTCGGTTGTCTCTTTGCCGAAGCGCTTTTCAAGGAGTCGGCGCGGCGCCCGGCCCTTTCTAAAGCCCGGAACGAGCGCATCCTTGCGCAAGGTTTCGTACTGCTCTTCAGTGGCGTTCTTTATCGCCTCTTCCGGTATCTTTATAATCACCTTTTTCCTGCAGGGGCCTGCCTCCTCGATTGTTACGGTGTTTTTGATTTCATCCTGTTGTTCTTCTGTTTTTTCTGTCTCTGTGGCTTGCTCATCTTCTGCCATTTTGGTGCTCCCAAACGATTTTGGTTTTGTTTCTTCGAGATATTAAACAAAAAAGGCGTTGGGAAAACAACATCCCTTAGCCTGCTTTCAACATTTTTCAGTCTCCGTTTGCCGGGACTTTAGCATATCGGCGACCAACGCCAAACTACTGTGCTTAGCCGGTAACTCGCCGATACTATAGGGTCTATAGTCCTTTATAGTAGTTTCGTAAAGCGGGCGATGAGATTTGAACTCACGACATTCACGTTGGCAACGTGACGCTCTACCACTGAGCTACGCCCGCATTTTCGTATTGCGTTCTGCGTATTGTGTATATCGAACTCGACGCTTCTTACAATTGCAATTATAGGAGGTATTATCGGTTAGGCAAGGGGATTTTTTGCAAAAGTTCGGTATTTATATCGGCAGTATTACTGCCAAACGACAGGCTTGGCTAAAAAATATACTTAGAATAAGGAATATAAGCAGATTTTAGACGACATCGGGAAACAGACATCGGATAAAAAACGTCCGAGTTTTCAGAATCTCCACTTGAAAATCGTAAAGGCGAAGATGCCCCAGTAAACGAGTACGCCTGAAAAGAGGACAAGTCTGGTGCCGGGTTTGAGCTTTCGCACGGCAGCAGATCTGCTGAGGACCAACAACGTGGCCGCCAAGGCTGTCAAGAGCACTGCTGCCGCCGCAAAGCTTATAACCGGGTAAAACGCGTTAGGCACAGACTGGTTGAGCACCAGCGTCTTATCATAGTGTATTTTTGTGGCTGTGGCGATGCCGGTTGGGTCTGAAAAGACGTGCGGCCAGTAGGGGATGCGTGAGGACATTTTTAGTATTGCTTTAATTAGATGAGCGGCCGCCATTGTCGGAAGCAGCAGCAGGGCAAATGCCTTGACGATGGTTTCTGTGGAAGCTCTGGATTGTATTTTGGCCAGAGTGCCTACGGTTAGGGAAAGAACGGCAGGAAAAATAATGAACATAACGGTAGCGGAGACCAAGCTTGCCATCGGCCCTGTTATCCCGAACGCATTGACGAGATGATTGGGGACCCACGTCAGAATTGCCTTGGAGACAGACCATTCCGACAGGATTTCATAGACGATAAATCCGCTTACCAGCAGAACGAATCCCACCTGGGCAGCTCGCAGCTCAACAGCACCAAAGAAATCGGCGAACGGCCATCTGGTCGACAATCGCAGGTTGTCGTTTGGGCAGACCTTGAGACATTGTGTGCACAGCAGGCAATCCCGATTGTCCTTGATAGTAGGTGGGTAGAGGTTGCTCGTACACGAACGGCCAACTGTTCGGTAGTGATTCTTCTTTGCTATGCAGTCTTTGGTCTTGCAGGACTCGCAGACCGATAGGTCGTTTGCCCGCCACTGCAATGGAGAAATAAGGGCGTACAGGCCAAGTAAGTGTCCTACCGGACAGACGTAGCTGCAGAACACCCGCTTCTCGTATATCAGACCAACCACGAGAGCCGCCCCCACGAGCATTAGTAAGTACAGTGCCATTCGGTGAGGAAGTCTGTGGATGGCCAGAGCGTGCACCCCGACGATGAGGATGAGCGTGTAAAAGATAGTGATTACCCAACCACTGTTGAATATCTTCGGCACTTTTCGCCGCAGCCCAAACCGCGCTGCCAAAGAGGTTACCAACTCCATCGGGCACACCATGCACCACGCACGGCCAAATAAAACTGCGGCAACGACGACCAAAGGAAACCAGTACGACCAGACCAGCAGGTTCGCCAGGTTTGTGTTACGCAGTACCTTGGCGAAACTCGCATCATCTGTGGTTACTCCAATACCGCCCACGATAAGCAGACCCAAAACCAACAGCATAATCAACTGCGGTACGAACGGAAACCATCGCGAACCGAGCAAGCTACGAACCAAACGAACATTTAGCAAATTCATATTCTTTCGCTCTTCTTATCTGGAGTTCCTTCGAGTCTACAGCTTAACGGCCTTGCTTATCAATTGTCTTCACTCGGGATTTCCCGGATGGCCGCTTCATGACTGTGTCAAATGCGCCATTTCGGTGATTGTAACTGACTCGGACGAAAGATTCACGCCTTGTTAGAAACTTTTTCCCGTTGGGTCTCTAACGGGGCACGCAGTCTTTTCATTCTTTTCGCCTCAGAGGTCTGTAAAAAATGGAGAAAACGGTGAAAAAATGACCTGATAGCTACCTCTAAGGAGTCGCAACGCTGTATGTTGAGTTGTTCGGCGAGAGAAAAACAAACTTTTACAAAAAATAGCTTAAGGCTCTCTTTTACAGATATGGTAGAATACCAATAGCTAATGGCCAAGAGAGCATCGGATTTAAGGAAATAGGGGATTTTTGAAGAGGTAATAAGAAAGATGAGTAAAGAAGAACAGGCGAGGAAGCGGATTGTAGCGTTTTTTTTTACGCTGGTTGCGATTGTAATGTTGGGGGGAGTCTGGATATTGAAGAGCGGTACGGAGCCGGCAGTTACATTAGCTTCGCAGGATAAAAGGGCGGATTCAAATCAAGTACCGGCCGATGTGAATCAGCAGGGCGAGAAAGAATATAAGAAAGTTTCCCGGCCGGACCATAATCACCCGGCATTTAAGGAACGGGTCGATGAACGCAAAAGGATGGTCGCGACGCAAATCCGGGCGCGGGACGTCAAGGACCCAAACGTATTAAAGGCGATGCAGATTGTGCCGCGACATTCCTTTGTTACGGCTGGCTGGCAGCGTTATGCCTACGCTGACCGTCCGCTGCCTATCGAGCATAACCAGACCATCAGCCAACCTTACATCGTGGCCTTTATGACGGATGCATTGAAGCTTCGGCCCGACTCGAAGGTATTAGAGATTGGGACGGGTTCGGGTTATCAGGCGGCGGTATGTGCGGAAATTGCCCGCGAAGTCTACACGATTGAGATTGTGGAAGGGCTTGCAAAGACGGCCAAGGAACGGCTTAAGAAATTAGGTTATAAAAATGTTTTCGTCAAGGCCGGTGACGGCTTCTTCGGCTGGCCTGATAAAGGGCCCTTCGATGCGATAATAGGGACGGCGGCCGCCAAGCGGATACCTAAGCCGCTGATTGAGCAGTTGAAGCCGGGCGGGAGGATGATTATACCAACGGGCAGTCCGTATGGTTTTCAGTATCTGGAGCTGATTACGAAGGACAAGGAGGGCAAGATCCGCAAGATAAGGGTGATGCCGGTGCGGTTTGTACCGATGACGGGCGAAGTGCAAAAACAATAGAAGAAGTCCACGAAATAATTGAACCACCGGTTTTGCTGTTTTTTATTCCTTATGGGGTAGATGCTGAAGGTTGATTTCCTTAGCAGGTGAGGTGTAGAGCTGCGGCGACGTTAACGCCGGCCTCTGAGAACTCGTTGAATTTTTGGACTGCTTTGTAGCTGTCATACATTTCGAGCTGGATATTGCGTTTCTTTAAGGCCTGGCGGGTTTCATCAGGTATTTCCATCAGGCCTGATGCACCGCAGCCGACGACGAGGACCGCGGGTTTGGCTTTCAGGATTGTATCTAAATCTTCAGCGGTGAGGGAATGGCCCTGCTCTCGCCACCAGTCGGACTGGACAGCGTCGCCGAGGATTATGAGGTCGCTGGTATAGCTTTGGCCGTCGATAACAATCTTGCCGAATTGGTATGAATCAATGTGCATAAGCCCCGCCAATTTTATACAATTTTGATTTAGAAGTCTTAGCTTACAATGTCAGAGCCGGCAGACTTTTGCTGCTTGCTGTATACAAAAGAGTACCAAAAAGGTATATTCCAGAAAGCAACCCCCGAAAGAATCGTCAGGAAGATGAGCATCCCACTTTCCTGCCGCAAGCCAAAGACGGTGAGCAGATAATAGAAGCCAAGTTGAGCTAAGATTGTAAAAACAACGAGAGCAAGGAATATCAATCGCCTTTTCATTTTATTTATACCTCTAAATCAATGGCCCGCATTTTATTTAAAAATTATACCGGTACAGTAGCTGTAAATCCAGATGAAAATTTAATTATGGATTTTTTTTGAGTAAAAACGAGCCGGAGCAGAAAGAATGGATTGGCTACGGCAATATTTCGGATATATTACTGTGAATCAGGCGTTTTTGTAGTTAAAGGCAGCCGGTATGGATTCGAAGAAAACAGGCGTTTTGGCGATACTTGGGGCCAGCTTGATGTGGTCTGTTGAGCCTATTTTCGCCAAATTGGCTTACGCAAACTCGGATTTTATTCAAACGTCGGGCATCCGGGCGATAGTCGTTGCGATAACGGCGCTGCTGTATGTTCTTTTGACAGGTAAAAAGAACCTGAAAGTGCGTAAAAGCGAGATCCCGAAATTTGTCTATATTGGGATTGCAGGCACGGTGTTTGCGGATTTGCTTTATTTCTTTGCGCTGACAAAAATTCCTGTTATTAACGCGGTCCTGATAGGCCATATGCAGCCAATCTTTATTATTCTGATAGGGTTCTTCATTCTGAAGGAGGACAAATTAACAAAATTCGATTACTTAGGGTTATTAGTTATGATATTTGCGGGTGTGCTTGTAACAACAAAGACGGCGGGGAATTTGTCTGATATGAAGTTCGGAACGATGGGGGACATATACGTGCTGATGGCGACTGTGGCGTGGGCAACGACGGCTATCGTGATGAGGAAATATCTTACAGGAATTAATGCGGGGGTAATCACATTTTATAGATATACAATTGCTTCGGTGATTTTCATCGCTTACTTATTGCTTAGGTCATCACTGGTTGTGGCCAATATGTACCAAGTTCTGGTCGGCCTTGTAGTTTGCGTGGGAACTATCCTTTACTATGAGGGTTTGAAACGCATCAAGGCGGCCCAGGTTTCGGCACTTGAACTTTCAACACCTTTTTTTGCGGTCGTTTTTGCTTTTTTGATTTTGGGAGAAGTGGTTACAGTAATGCAGATTTCAGGGATTGTGTTGTTAGTTATCGGAGTGTTTCTGATTTCGAGGAAAGAAGAGGCGTATTTTTGATGTATTTGAGGTAGCCGGGAGAGATTGGCAGGTTTTTCAGGATTTTAGTGGATTAAAAAACAGGGGCTGTGAGCGTTGTACTCACAGCCCTTTGGTTAATATAAATTTTTTACCAATGCCCGCGTTTTTTTCAACAACGGGCGATTGTACACAAATCCTAATCGTGATTACTCCGGTGGTACGATAATAATCTCGTCTGAACCTTCGTAAATTACAGTGCCGTCCACTATTACCTGCAAGATAGCGAGTCCATTCTGGAATGTACCGGGATCCAGGTTTTCAGTTTCCACCTTCACTACGAGATCCATCAAGCCATCTCCATTTACATCCTCCTGAGTGGCTAAAGACTTATTTCCCTTTCCGCGTACAGCCACGCCGGAGCCTGCAAGGGAAACAGTATCCGGATCTATAGTTGTAGCGGTGAAATCTTCTGTCGAAAGTATGGCTACGGGAATGACACCGTTAGAGCCGAGGTTGATAGCGTTCGGATAACTGCCGGGCTTGATGTCAATGGAGATTTCTGCGGGGCCGGGCCCGGGGCCGCCACCAGTGTCTACCAGATTAATTGGGACATCGCTGTAAAACAGAAGAGAAATAGTATCTCCATCTTCATAGGTACCTGTCAAAGTATCCTCTCCGCCAATAGGAGTCCACTGAGTCGTGGTAATGGGACCGTTTGAGTCCTCAAAACCCGTACCATAGACTGTTACAGTCGCGTATAGTAGGCCTAAGGAATATACGCTAACCCCATAACCGGCACCAATGGTACCGCCCTGAATGTTGACTGTACTGCCGTTGACTGTACCGGCAACGAAGGCATAAATACCATAGTCTGCATAAAAACCCGTATCCACATTTGCTGTCCCATAGACATACAAGAAACCTCCTATTGCAGGACGATCGATGTACAGCGTATCTCCAACGGGAACTTCTTCAGCTTGGACAGATGGCACGGCACACAGCACAAACGCCATAACAGCCAAAAAAAGTGTCGAATACCCTGTCTTTAACATTGCTTCTTTTCTTTCCATAGTTTGCTCCTTTACAAAAAAAATTCCAAGTTTCCAGTTACACTCTACAGCTTGTTTTATTGCCCTAAAAACCCTGTTTTTATGCTGATAACCCAGACTCTTGCGATAATGGGGTTTTTTTATGTCCTATATTTACTATTAAAGCCGTCACTGAATGCCCAAATGTTGATAAAAAAATTTGTTTCCAACCCATTTTTTTTGGATTTTATCATCCACAAAGTTAAAAATATTCTCAAATAAGCCCTATATGGAGGTTTTATCGGTCGAGGCGGCGTTTTTTCTTTTACTTTTTTATATAGAAAACAGATTTTTTATTAGACGTGCTATTTTTCGGTCAGAATTTGTTGGCAAAGTAGGGCATGTAAACAGCCGATAAGAGGCGTATCTGTCGAGATTTCACCTAATTATTGGTGAAGAGGTAATGAAAATAAAGGCATTTACACTCGTTGAAATTCTCATTGTTGTAACGATTCTGGGCATCCTTGCCGCGGTTGTTTTGCCCACACTGCAGGGTCATACTGTGAGTGCGCGGGAGTCGGTTGTCAAAGATTGTCTGAGGACAATGCGAACGCAGATAGAGTTCTATAAGATGGACCACGACGGCGTACCGCCGGGATATGTAAATGGTGAGGGTGTTCCCGAGTCATTTCTACCGTTGCACTTTACAGGGACCACCACGGTGACCGGACAAGCTTCGCCTAATAAGGTCCCTACCGCCCCATTTCTATATGGGCCTTATGTAAAGAAACTGCCGGAAAATCCTTATAACAAACTATCTACTATCATCTACGTAGCCGAGGCGACCGCTTTTTCAGACGCGGTAGACGGCACGTCCAGCGGATGGTTATACAAAAAGGAAACGGCCGATTTCAAGATCAACTGGACGGGCACCGACAGCGAGGGCATCAACTTTTACGATTATTAGTAGCCTGTACAACGACAAATGCACGTTGGTTACTGAAAGTTGGTCCGAGACATCCCCAAGCTCGTCCCGATTTTTCGGAACGAGCTTGAGGCTGCCAGGCATCGAATTGGATATTACAGAATACTTCTTTATTTGACTTTTCCCGTGGCTGCGAACTCTACGCCGCGGGCGATAATCTTCTGGACGTTGGGATTCATCAGGGCCTTGCCATCGTGGCCGAAGGCGTTATGAACGACATTGCCCTTGCCATATTTCTTTGTGAAGACGAGGGGTTCTGTCTTCTTGCTCCAGTCGGAGTAGGCCGAGACGAGGACATTGATTTCTTCGTTGCCCTGCAGTTTAGCGTAGAGTTCGTCGTCGGTCTTGAAGTTGCTCATGCCTTTTGTTATTGGGTGTTCGTTGTTTACGACCTTTGCCTCGAAGACTTCTCGCGGTCCGTGGCCTGATGTTCCCATGACCCATTTTCGTCCGCAGAGCTTGCCGAATTCTTCCCACTTGGCGAACGAGGCGGTGGCCAGGTGCTGGACAAAGAAGCCCTTTCCGCCCTTGACGTAGTTCAACAGGTTCTCCTGGGCCTCTTTGGGAAGCATTTTGACACGCGTGCAATAAATCATAAATACAATCACATCGTATGCCTTCAGCGCGGTTTTAGATTCGAGGATATGTGGGTCTTCGCATACCCTGACATCAAACCTCTTGGAGTCCACGAGGGCTTTTCGCGTGGTCTCGGACATTTCCCGCCATGGATGTGCCCCCACGTCATCGCCGGTAATCAGCAGGGCCCTGATTTTTGCGGGTTTCCTGGCCGCCTCGGCAGCAGGACAAAAACTCATCGCTACAATACACGCCAGTGTCAGTACACAAACTAAACGCCTCATCTCATTTCTCCTTTCTGTCACAATACGAAAATTGGTGTCCACCGTGGACGCCGTGTAGTACAAGATTTATTGAGCCTTTCGGTCGACAAGACCATATCAGCTAATCCTTTAAAAGTCAAGAGCTTATGCAGTCCGGCATTTCAGATATAGATGATTAAATCACCCTGCCAAGAACTCCGAAGTGATTACCCTACCACATCCTTACCAAGTTTTCAACTGATTTTCAGATTTCTATGGTGGTTTGTGAAAGCCGGCTCGGCAATAATTATTATTAGGATGGACAATTCAGTACTGAGAGGTTTGCAGGGGAAAGTCAGATACGTGAGATATTAGTCGGGCCCGTAGGACCTGTAAGGTAAATTGACCGAATAGTCCCGGATTACTTCGTCATAATCATCGAGCCAGTAAGCATTGGGATTTCTCTTTAGTACGAGGAAACGGCCGCTATCTTCATCGTCGGCGGCGCGGTGATATTTGAAATACACTCGATTTTCTGTCATGCCGACGATTTCGATTTTACCGGTTGAATGTGACATTACGAACCTTACGCGTTTAGCCAGTCCGGATACGCGAGCTTTGGCATGCTCTACGATGTGGTAACCTTCTTCAATGGGTACGGTGTAGGCCTTGTTCCCAAGAGCGGGACGACACTGGAAGATGTAGTAGGGGACCGCACCGATATAGGAGAGTTTGCCGAGCAGCTCTGCCAGCACTTGCGGGTCGTCGTTGAGTCCTCTTATCAGGGGCGTTTGGTTTGCTATCATCGCGCCGGCTTTCTGCAGAAGATGGACCGCTTTGACGGCCGGTTCCGTCAATTCTCTGGGGTGAACAAAGTGAGTCATCATGTATATCTTTTTATGCCCTGTGCTGTAGGTTTCTAATATTTCCAGCAGCGCCGGGTCATCGATAATCCGATATGGATTGAAAGCCGGCATCTTTGTTCCGATGCGAATTATCTCAACGTGGTCAATAGTCCTCAATTGGCGAATGATATTTTCGAGTTCCGATGTCTTCAGCACTAATGGGTCTCCGCCGGTCAGCAGAACATTGGTTATCTCAGAATGCTGTCTAACGTACTTTATTGCCTCCGGTATGTCCCGCAGGCGTGTGCTCTGCGAGTCTATAAAGACGCGCTTGCGGAAGCAGTATCGGCAAATACCGTCGCAAACGTTGCTGACCAGGAATAGTGCGGTCGAATGATACTTGTGTTCCAGGCCTGGGATAATCGTATAGGCTTGTTCATCGGAAGGGTCGAGGCGGCCCCACTCGTCGAGCTCCTGCACATTCGGGACGACAATCCTGCGTATCGGGTCGGAAGGGTCATCCCAGTCAATCAGGGAGAGATAATAATCGTTGCAGCGAAAGGAAAACTTGTCGGTGACCGTCTTTAAATCGGAGATTTCCTTTTTGCTGAGCCGATCCAAATGCTCTATTTTCGTAGTATGTTTGGTTTTAACCGACATTTTTTGTTTACTCGATGTATCAACTTTCTTCACCCTCTCATAATAGATTACCAAGTCCATCACGAAATTTCAAGGGATTTCAGCTTTTTCTGATATTTGCCGGAAAAGGGGCTTTTACTTGTCGTTATCGCCGATAAGGGGGCGGATTCTGTCGATATGAAAGTATACCAGGAATTTTTTCTCATCGGATTTGGCATTGTGTTTGCCGCCTTTTCTTCTGAGCGAGTCAATGAGTTCGGGGTCGGTTTCTTCGCGAAGTTTGGTCAGGTAAAGGCGTTTGCCTTTGTAACCCGGGCCTTTTTCGATGAACAAATAGGCGGCGTGTGGATTGGATTGGAGATTTTCGTGGGTGAGACGGGGACGCATGATAAATGCGGCAGTGTCCTGGTCAGTAATGTGCGGCCTGGAATAGATTGCGAGATCGACCTGACCGGCGGAATTTGAGGTTGCCAAAATGCTGGTACCCTGCGTGGTTTCGAAATAATCTGATAGATTCATGTTCAATTACTCCTTTGAATATTTTGGCTTTTTAATAATATCGTGCAGTGCCAATTCTACATCAGGATATTTGAATTCATAGCCTGCGTGCAGTAGGTTTTTCGGGATTGCCCTCTGGCTGGCGAGAAACAATTCGCCGGCCATGTCCCGTAGCAGCAACTTTAACGCGAAGGTGGGGACGGAAAAAAGTACAGGGCGGTGCATTACTTTTCCAAGAGAAGTGTAAAAGTCTTTAGCCGGGACGGGATTCGGCGAGGTCAGATTGAAGACTCCTTTTAGGTCCGAGCGTTCAATAATAAAGCGAATTGCCGCCGCGACGTCGTCGATTTGAATCCATGAAAGCCACTGGTTTTTGGTGGTGATTCTGCCGCCGAGAAAGAAACGAAAGGGGGGTAGAAGACGACTTATGAGGCCGCCACCGGGGCCTAAAACAACGCCGAGCCTAAGTGTTGCAAGCCTGACGCCCAGGTTTTCAACCTGCTGGATTGTGCGTTCGGTTTTTTGGCAGACCTCAGCAAGAAAACCGGAGCCGGGAGATGAATCTTCGGAAAGAATCCGGTCATCGGTGTTGCCGTAAAATCCGACGGCTGAGGCGTGGACGACAAGGGCCGGCTTTTTCTGCGAGTG
>JAUWLI010000341.1 GCA_030613765.1 Phycisphaerae bacterium | reverse complement strand
CAATCATGACGCCGTTGAACGAAATAAGAAATTAGACCATAAGACGGGCTTATATTTAAGCGGGCTTCTTTCCTATTCGGAGGAAGGCAAAAACAGTGTAGAAGTATTTTTGTTAGATACTTCAGACTACAAGGATGCTCCTGACTGGTCAAGCCTGGCCAAATGGGGTTTTTATGGAGCAGTCGGGTCGTTATCGTTCAAAGATGAACCTGGTGTGTTGTCGCAAACCAGCTACTTTAAAAATATCGCCAGATCCTCGTCGCCGGACTTCAGGTTTTTGGCTTCTCATTATCCCAAGGACCATCTTGACAGAATCACTTTTTCCAAGCCAGGTGACGTTCCCTTAGACGTAACGAACGTGGCCTGGGAGGTTACCGAGGGTGCTTTCAGCTTTGCCACATTCTCGAAGACACTTAACCGAAACCTTGAGGATTTGCTCTCAAAGAACAAAAGGAATTATTGGTTGTCCGGCCATACTCACGCGCCCGCTACGCCCCGACCTTCCAAAATAGTTGTCGGAGGACTACCAATATTGGGTGAAAAATATTTTAATGGAATTAACATAGGCTCAACAACAGATTACAGAGCACATGTAGTTATCGTCGAAAGCCATGAGCGACAAAAGAATAATCGTATAGATAAATTTGTTGGGTATCGCGAGATTCCTCTTTTTGACTACAGAGAAGACCTCCTGGCAGCGATACTTAAAGCGATTGGAGAATACGGGCGCGATCACTATAGCGATCCGAATTTTCAAAATGTCGTCAAACCGATGGATGAGTGGATCAAGGAGGAACAGTCCGTAGATTTAATAGATTCGAGTTTTAAGACTCTCAAACTACAGCCAGGAAACTTGTTAGACAAGGGATTTTCGGCTCTCGGCTTCAAGCAAAAAGGTGCCCTGGGGCCAGAGGAAAGATACCGGATAGCTATGGGGGCAACGATACTCGGGCTCAATAAGAAATATCGGGAAGACGGCTGGGAAGATAAGCAAACTGAGGCTTCCACCAGACACTTGAGGAATTTCTTAAAGCTCTTTGTTAAACGTACCGGAAACAATCATGATGATGTTATTTCATGCCTGGGTTTCCTGGCGGGAGCTTACGAATGCGGAAAGTTTCCCAAGGATTGTGACTTTAATCCGAGTTACCTAAAAAAACTATGTAACAACCCAAAGTAACGGCCGCCCGAACCAGAATACGCTGGACCGCTTGCCGGCGACGAGCATGGTCTATCTGACAGAACGGGGCGATCCAAGCCGGAACTATGGCAACGCGACCATTGTCAACGATGATATTGTCATAAGTTCCAGCAATGGAGTGGACTATACAGTCAATGGCAATGCCTATATCGCCTCTGATTCTATTTGCCAAGCTCTCAATCGAACAGATCGCTGTGTTGGAGCGAGAGCGGGCAGTGTTGAGGGCAATATTATTTGCATGAGTTTAATACCTATCAGCTATGGTGTATGACTCCAAGATTGCCTTTGGCATCAAGCTTAATAGAGCAAAATGAATTGGGAATAAGACCATGTCTTGCCGCAATAGAAGCCAGCGCCAAATCAAACATCTGGCCGCATGGCATACTTCCGTATATCTGACTGAACGTTTTAATGTTGGCAGGGACAACTCGCTTTAATAATTTTCGATATTGCAATCCACAAGTCCGATGACCATCGGTGCCGGGGACAATCAAAATGTCTTCAGGAATCGTATACTTACTTAAGGTTTCCCAGGAAACCATATCGATATAGCCATAAGGAGGAATTTGGCTTTCAGCTCTGGTCAGTACCATAAAAGCCGCTCCTTCTCCCGGAATAGCGGTTTGAAGGTCATAGCGAAGCGGCATGATTTCGTGCGGGATTTCGCCTCCCCAGAAACTATGATAGCAATACAGCAGGACTTGATTGATCTGGTCAACTCCCCCTAAAAGTACGGAATCAACTTTCTTTTGTTCCAGCCATACCTGAGCGTTCAACAAAGCGGCAACGGTTGACATTTCAAATTGAGTTACGGTCAGGGTCGGCCCTCTGATTTCCAGTAAGATCGTGACATTAGAAGCCGCAGAAGAATGGACTGAATTGGAAAATAGTGTAGGGGAAGCAAAGCTGTCACCTTCCAGGATAACATCATCCAGGAATGCAAAAGTTGTTGAAGAGGCTCCATAGCCGCTGGCGACAATTACCGCCATATTAGTGCTTTGGCATGGAATATTCTCACCTGCATCCTGCAGTGCCAGGCAAGCAGCTAAAGCAGCAAGCCGGGAATATTTTTTTATACGACGCAATTTGCCCGAAGGCACAAAATCCTTTAGTGGTGCCGGGTCCGCCTGATACACAGGATAATTGATTTCTCCCGTGGAAGTCTGAATCGATAAAACATCATTAGGTATTGCACCGCCACGCACAGCATTCAACGCAGCTTCGGTTCCACTCCCAAAGCCGCCGACCAAACCGATTCCTCTTATCGCCATGCGGCAGGTCATGCTTGAGCCCTCTTCCGGAAAACAAGAACGGCATTATTGCCTCCAAACGCCAGAGAATCCGACATGGCATAATCTCCCTGCACGGGAGTATTGTCCATTACGGGATTTACATCAAATTCTGGGTCAGGTTCCTGAAAACCAACGCTTGCAGCAATCATTTGTCGTTTCAGGCTTTCTACTGTTATGATGGCTTCAATAGCACCAGCCGCCCCAAGGGTATGTCCTGTATATCCTTTTGTGGAATGAAACGGCGTTTGCGGAAATATACGAGAAAATAGTGTCCCCTCCACTTTGTCATTTTCGGGAGTGGCCGTGCCATGGGCATTTATAAAAGCGATATCATCCCGGCCAATTTTAGCCTGCTGCAAGGCAGCGTCAATTGCCATTTTCAGGCCAAGGCCATCAGGCATCGGAGCGGAAATGTGATATGCATCCGAGCAATTTCCATAACCGCAAAGAGTTGCATGTATCCGAGCGTTCCGCTGACCTGCGGTCTGTAAGGATTCGAGAACAACCATACCCGCCCCTTCGCCGAGATTGAGTCCCTGGCGATTTTTATCAAAGGGACGGCAGGGTTGGCTATCGGTTATCTTTAATGAGACAAAGCCGTTATATATTACCCTGCAGAGTATATCGGAACCACCGGCGACAGCAATGTCACACAAGCCGTTATTGATCCATTCGGCCGCCTGTCCAATGGCTACCGCCCCAGAAGAACAGGCATTGGCAATACATTGACGCAAACTGTTCAGGTGAAAATGCTGGGCCACCATGTCGGCAGGATTGGCATTTCGGTAGGCTTTAATAGAATCCATTGGCGGGAAACGATTGAG
>JAUWLI010000172.1 GCA_030613765.1 Phycisphaerae bacterium | reverse complement strand
ATCGCTGACTATGGCTTCAAATATCGGCTGCCGGCGATGGCTGTTGTAGTCTGTTGATTCGAGAAGGCCAATGACAGTAGCGGTTTGGTCAGGCTGCATTTGATCTATCTTTATCGGCCCGGGCGCAAAATTCCAGTCCCGTGGAAAATACTCCAACAAGTCCCCTACCGTATTCACTCCCAACTGCGCAAAGGTTCCGGCCCGGGCCGGCCCAACACCTTTGAGGTACTGTACAGGCATCGAAAGGGTAATTTTATTCTGTGATTCTTCGCTTACCGATTGGGTCATAACGAATTAATCTTTGTCCTTTTGTTTCTTGTACATAAGCAAATTTATTTCTATTCCTCGAAGCCATATTCGCCGAGCAGTTTAACGAATCGGACGTCACAGACGAATCTTTTAGTCATATGTTCGGCTTTTTTTTCGGCAACGATAAGCTGCTGGACCCCCGGCGGACCTATCGGCGCGATAATCAAACCGCCCTCGGCAAGCTGCTCTACAACGGGCTCGGGTATCTTAGGCACGGCTGCGGTAATCATAATTCTGTCAAAACAAGGTTGCCATTCTACCATACGCTCTAACTTGTCGTCCCACTTTTGCCTGGGCCAGCCGGAACTGCCGTCGTCAACACAGAATTCAATATTATCGATTCCCAATCTGCCCAAAACCGCCTGGGCCGATTCCGACAACGGGCCGAGTGTTTCTATCGTATAGACTTTTTGTACCAGCCTGCTCAGGACGGCGGTCTGATATCCGCTGCCAGTGCCAATCTCCAGGACCGTGCAATCTTGATTGAGATGCAACTCCTGGGTCATCAGGGCAACAATATAAGGCTGAGAAATGGTTTGGCCCATCCCTATAGGCAGCGGGCCGTCGGCATAGGCCTGAGACTCGTAAGTCTGGGGCACAAATTCTTCCCGCCGAACTTGGCCCATCACTCTCAGAACGTCCGGGTCGATAATATCACGGCCCTTCAGGTCCCGGCTGAGCATCCGTTCCTGAACTTTGGCAAATCGATCTGTGTTTCCCTGACCGGACATAGCTTTAATCATCGCTTTTTAATACCTGTTTTGCAAACCAATTTTGTTTTCTAAGGCATCATTCATTTGAACAGTAGTATGATGGCCGCGATAGCGGCTAAAATCTGCACAACAGCATTGAATGCTTTTTGCGGGATTCGTTTCAGAAAAAATATCCCAATCACCGCTCCAAGGGCAATAAACGGCAGCATCATTAAATCAAGTTTCACAGAGGCCGCGGTCATCAAATTCAGCTTTGTGCTGAAGGGCACCTTAAGCCAGTTAATAACGAAGAAAAACCACGCCCCTGTCCCCACGAATTCGATTTTTGGCAGCTTCATAGCCAGCAGGTAAATAATCATTATCGGCCCGGCCGCATTGGCCATCATAGTCGTAACACCGGCCATGAAGCCAAGCCCGGCTGCAAACCACCATTGGATTGGAATCTGCGCATCTTTTCCTTTGGCTCTTGTACGCCAGTAATTGATGCCCAGCATCGCCAGCACTATCCCGCCAATAATCGGTTTAAGCAGATTATCGTCGACGACCTTCAAGCCGAAGTAGCCTGCTACAATGCCGGCGAAAGCAGGCGGGAGCAGGCGGAGTATATGACGCCACCTGGCGTTATGCCGATGGTAGCCTGCGGCAAACAAATCTGCCAATATCAGGATACCCAGCAGCACTCCAACAGAACTTCGAGCAGGCAAAACGCCGGCCATCAAAGGAACTACCAGAATTCCCATGCCGGGAATCCCAGTCTTCGTAATCCCCACCATAGTTGCACATAATGCAACAACAATCCAGCCAAACAGTTCCAGTTCCAACGTATATGCTCCTTTATCGAAGTTTCCTCATTGTTAGCTCATTTCTGCAATTTCGCCAATCTATCGGTTTTAGGCCCTTTTTGCAATAGTTTGCATTGTATTGTCCCAAAGTAGACTTTTGTACTATGACTGCTATAATACTGCTATAATGTGAGCGTATTATCAGGCGAATTTAGTGGGAAAATTGTAAATGCCGATAGACCTGAACTTACCGAAAAAGAGCGGCCTGTTTATAGCCGGCACCGAAGCCGGCGTGGGCAAAACATTAATAGCAGGCGCCATCGCAAAAATTCTAACCGATAACGGCCAAAAAGTCGGTGTATTCAAACCCATTGCAACCGGCTGTAACCGCCACTGGGAAGGTCTTACCAGTTGTGATACGGAGTTCCTGGCTAATTGTGCAAACAGCGACCTGTCCATTTCCACAATTACTCCCGTCGGCTACATTACCCCGGCAGCGCCTATTATAGGTGCGGTCCAGGAAGGACGCCCGATAGATTTCGACAGTATCGCGGTCGCTTACAAAGATATATGCGAAAATTCCGACATAGTGATTATCGAAGGCATCGGTGGTGTGCGCATGCCTTTGACGGTGGAATTTGACCTGCTGGATTTGGCGGTAGAATTCTCTCTGCCTGTGGTGGTAATCAGTCGCCTTGGGCCGGGGACGATAAACCATACGCTGATGACGATTGACTGCATCCGCGCCACCAAATTAAAAATCGCCGGCGTAGTCCTCAACGGCTACGACGCTACAGAAGCAACAGTTGCTGAAGAGACCGCCGGTGAGATAATAGCCCAATGCAGCGGAGTAAATGTCCTTTGCGATGTGCCTTTCGATGAAACCGTAGATATCGAGGCGCAAAGTCCGGGAGAAGTGATTGTTCCCTCTTTGATGAACTGCGACTGGGCCAAATTAGCCCGGATATGAATTGTGAAAAGCCGTCTACGGTCTTGTGTCAACGAGTTCTTATTCAACCAGTTTCGGATCAGCTTTTTCGATTCTCAAATACTCATTCCTTTTAATACTACACATGAGCCCATTGAAGACAGGAACTGCAAGGAAAAGCCACAGGGTTATAGCAATGAGCGCAACGGTTCCTTCATGCGTTCGAAAGTGCTGAAGGAACTGTAGTCCGTTTTCACCGCTGAGGAGACTAACGCCGTCAATGGCCCAGGGAATCCGCAATCCAACGGCCAACCCTCCACAGGCTATCATCCCAAGGGCGGTTCGTCCTACTGCAGCCAAACCTACAGCAGCACCGAGCGGAGCCAGAGAAATACCTCCTACTGAAAGTAACCCGGCTATGGCCAAAGCTCCGAAGGCAAGGGCTCCCAAGGCAAGATTACCGAAGGCAATCAGGCCCACCGCAACATTGCCGAACGCAATTATTCCGACCGCCCTTGGTCCTATGGCGATAAATCCGCGAGCGGTGCCCTGAGTACGTACATCCAGCAGCGCAAAGCCCTTCCTTAGACTATAGCCGACGGTCCGCGCGGTGCCGTGATCTTCAATGGCTTGAAAGACGGCGTCTTCGCGCGTCAGGCCCCGGGCTGCAAGGTCGGCCGTCTTTTGACGCAAATGGTCTTCAAGCTCAACCCGGATTTTTGCCGCCTCTTCTTCCTTTCGATTGGCGTAGAGAATAACCTGGTCAAGATATTTTTGTAATGCCCGACTCATATTGTCGCTCCTTTTACCTGAGGTTTGGGTAGAAGGTTCTCTGCAGAACCCAGGACTTTTCCCATCGCGGCCGAGAGCATCTGCCACTGCCGGCGGTTTGTGGCAAGGGCTTTGTGGCCTTTAGAGATTAGACGGTAATATTTTCGCTGCCTGCCGTTGTCGGCTAAGCGCCACCTTGCGGCTATCAGTTTCTTTTCTTCCAACCGATATAGCACCGGATAAATAGTCCCCTCACCGAGTTGCAGAATTCCCTCCGCTCGCTCGTTCAGCTCTTTGACAATGGCATAGCCATAGCTTGGCCCGGCCTCGAGAACAGCTAAAATCAGCGTCTCAACGTTGCCGTCAAGGGTTTGCTTACTAAGTCGCATCATATCTGAGCTCCACAACAAAAGCTAATAGAACATTCCAGGCCCATTACTACTCTATACTTTATACTGAAAGGCGTAGTATACTATACAGTGTAGAGTATTGTTGTCAGGTTGTCAAGAGGAGAAATCATAATTATTTATATTTTTTTGTGCCCCTTTCCAAAAACCGCATTTTCAGGTATAATAAAGGTGTAAAATGTAGAGTGAAAAACTAAAAACGGCCGTTTTATAGTTTTGCATTTTTCTCTGTTTTAAAGGCGGTTTTATGCCGGAATTTAAACGTTATCTGATAAATATCGACTCGAACTCGACGCACCAGCTTTTTACCGACTGCCTGGTCGTTGGCGCGGGCATCGCAGGTCTTCGTACCGCTATCGAGGCGGCCGAGAACTGCAACGTCATCATCGTCTGCAAGGACACTTTGGAAAATAGTAACACCTGGAAGGCCCAGGGTGGAATCGCTTCGGTGCTTGATAAAACAGACACATTTGAAGCACACATAGCCGATACGATGAAGACCGGCGGCGGCCTCAGTGACGAAACTGTAGTTGACTTTGTCGTTCGACAGGGGCCCGAGCTTGTCGAGCAGCTGTTTCAATGGGGTACTGAGTTTGATCAAATTGACGGCCGTATTGCCACTACACTTGAAGGCGGCCACTCGCACCCTCGTATCGCTCACGCCCACGGCGATGAAACAGGACGGGGTATTGCAGAGGTGCTCATAAGGAAGGTGAAGGAAAATCCGAATATAAAAATAATGGAGCGTTTTTACACTGTCGATTTGCTCACGAACGACGGCAGCGAGTGCGTTGGGATTATCGGCCGTGACAGGAACAGGTCACCCGGGACCGACCAGATAATTTGGGCCCCAAACACAATTCTGGCAACAGGAGGGGCGGGGCAGCTCTATCGCGAGACCACCAATCCGGAAGTTGCAACCGGCGATGGCGTTGCTATGGCTTACCGTGCCGGTGCCATATTGCAGGATTTGGAGTTTGTGCAGTTTCATCCGACAACGCTTTACATCGCAGGGGCCTCGAGGGCCTTAATTACCGAAACGCTTCGCGGTGAAGGTGCTGTACTGTTGGATAGCGAAGGCCGCCGTTTTATGAAAGACTATCACGAATCCGCGGAGCTTGCACCGCGTGACATTGTCAGCCGGGCCATCCTGGCCCACATGCTGAAAAACAACTCGACGCATGTCTATCTTGATGTTCGGCACTTCGATAAAGAATATTTTGCTAAAAGATTTCCCCATATTTTCGAATTATGTGAAAGTTTCGATATAGATATCATCCGGGACCTGATCCCCGTCAGGCCCAGTGCGCATTATATGATTGGTGGTGTGAAGGCCGATATTTCGGGCAAAACGAGCGTCCAAAATCTTTATGCCTGTGGTGAGATAGCATCCACCGGACTGCACGGTGCAAATCGGCTCGGCAGCAACTCGCTGCTCGAAGGGTTGGTTTTCGGCAGGACAGCAGGACGGTTTGCTTCCCAGGGCAAGCAAGCAGGCGTTAATCATATCAAGCACCCGCGTATAAAATATCAAATCCCGCATTCAGACCGAACTCGTTTGGATGCTCCTGATGTTACAAACTCCCTTCGAGCCCTTATGTGGCGAAATGTCGGCATCACCCGAACGGCCCAGCCACTCACTGAGGCACAGGAGATTATCATGTTCTGGCAGCGATATGTCATGGACAAAATCTTTGAGTGCCCCAATGGATGGGAATGCCAGAATATGCTCACCGTCTCTTTGCTCATGGCCCGCACTGCCCGGATGCGCCGGGAAAGTCGAGGAGTGCACTTTAGAAGCGATTACACCGATACCGACGACGAACAATTTAAAAAACATATCGAAATCGCAAACTGAAAAGTAGCAAATACAGCGAACTTTTGCTATAATCATTAGTAGACAATAGTTAATTAAAAGAGTGGGTCGGGCGGTCGCCGGCTTGAAAAAGCCGGAGGAAAGTCCGAGCAGGACAGGGCACGGTGGTGGTTAACGGCCACCCGAGGCAACTCGCGGGAAAGTGCCACAGAAAATACACAGCCGATGGCCCCGATTCGTCGGGAAACAGGCAATGGTGAAATGGTGCGGTAAGAGCGCACCGCGGTGCCGGTGACGGCCCCGGCAGGGCAAACCCCGCCGCCTGCAAGACCAAGCAGCTGGTACTCGGCCCGGGTATTAACAGCAGGTAGGTCGCATCCCGTATATCGGGAGAGCCAACTGGCAACAGTTGGTCAAGATAAATGGCCGCCGCCCGTCAGAAGTGACGGCGCACAGAACTCGGCTTACAGACCCGCTCTTATTTTTTTCAGTGCTAATCTTCTAAGGCAAACGGGTCGTCGTGCGTGCGTACAAATGAGTCCACCCGGATTTTTATATTTACAATGTCACCGGAGGCCCCCATCCAAATTTTGCCGGCACCGAGTGTGATATGGTCGAAATCAAGACCTTCGGAAGGATTCAGCCTTGTCGCCAACACAGGAGATGATTCCAGCTTGTCCAGGACAGTCTTCATCGTTTGGTTGATAAGCATCCCGGAAGTACTTATATTCTTGTCTTCCGCCCCTACCTGGTCTATATCGCTGCGAATGTTGGCCAAAACCTTTTTTAGTATTGCGATTCGCTTTGCGTTGTCGTTAACATAGGGCTCAT
>JAUWLI010000223.1 GCA_030613765.1 Phycisphaerae bacterium | reverse complement strand
CTTATCATTAAGGAGCGTGCACGCTGGCGGTGCGAGCTATGCGGGGCGGGCGATAAAGGGCTGCACGCGGCCCACATAAACGGCCGAGGCGACTACTGGACTCGCTGGGATGAAAGGAACGGCCTGGCCGTCTGTCCGGACTGCCACGATGATGTAAAGATAAAGGCATGGCTTAAAAAGACCGATCCGGAGCGTTTGCAGTGGGTGATAGAGCAGCGAGCGAAGTGTCACCCGGGCGAAAGAATCGATCTTAAAGCGATACAACGGAATTTGGAATTTAGGATATAGAATTAATGGCTCCTAGCGCCAGACATAAAGAGTTACAGAGCATGACTGAACGATGGATTAAAAATCGTTCGTTCAAGATGTGCGGAGTTACGGAAGCTAATTGCGTAGGCTATATAGCCGACTTTGTGGCCATAGCCGGGATGTACGATGCTCAACACACAAGGTATACCCGCCATTCAGGGCTAAAAAAGAAATACATGAATCCTCGGTATTCGATGAAGAAATATGTCGCACCTGAGATTTATCCGTCCAATGGAGATTATATGAAGTCAAAAGCAGTGTTCGGTGACATTGGCCGTTGGTACGTATGCGTTTTTGAGGTCAAGGTATCGCGAGCGGACTTCCTGAATACTTTCAATGGCAAAGACACAACGCACGCAAAGGCAAGAATGGAACCTGTAGGGACGGCCCATTGGGTAGTCGCAGACAAAGGCGTTTGCAAGTCCGAAGAACTACCGGACTTCTGGGGGCTTTTGACGCCCTATGGTGCGGGTTTAACAGAATTGAAAATGCCCAAACTCAATGTTTTAACGGACAGCAGTATCCATGCCATAGCTTTTGATATGTTGGCGTGGCTGAATATAAATTTTCGCTCAGAAACCTATTACCGAATTAAGAGAATGACCAGAGCTATAAGAGATCTCTATGCGGCCTTAATTGGAGAAAAGTCGAGGTCAGAACTGATTCGACTTTCCAGCAAGGCGTTAAAGGAATGTAGCAAATAATCAATCCCGGTCTTAACGGGCGGTTCTTTGAAAACTTAAAACAGAGTAAGTAATTATTTTTTTCACAAGGCCGGGACAATTTCTCCCTATATCTCGCTGTTAATCCGTAATTCCGGCCTGGCCGCGAGGCCATGGATGGCATAGATGGGATGATCCCACGCGGCCTTTATTTCTTAGCTTTTCATCACCCTCCTCCGAACCCAGGGGGCGAAAGTTCCCTGGGTTTTATTTAGCCCCCAGGATTTCCTGCGGGGTTCAAATCTGGCTGAGTAAATGACACCCGAATCTAACGATGACTACGTTAGCGACATCGTGACAGTCCAGAGGATCGAGCCGGTTGAGAGACCGGCAACATTTGAAAAGTCAATAGTTCCGGTTAAGCCGAAAGGAAGCGGCCCGCACCGAGCTTATATCGGCATGGGGCGGCGGTGTGTACGCATACACATAGCCACAGCTTCCGTACTTGAGTGGGACGGTTCCGTGGTTTCCACAGGCAGGACAATCCTGCCCGTCTCATGCCGGCTGCAATAATAAATAATAGATAATAATTAATAAATAAAAAAGGAGGTATTCGATCATGTTAAGGAGGTATTCGATCATGTCGAGGAAAAAGGAAGTGACGCACTGGTACTGTGGGAAGTGCGAAAAAATACTCAATACGTATTTAATGTTCGCAAGATGTAAGTGCAGCGATTGCGGGCGGTATATGGAGGCGCTTACCGAAGCCGAACTTCAACGTCACAGGGACAGGTTGCGCAAATTACTGTTAAGTCAACCGGGGGGGCATTGATTATTAATGTGCCAAAAGGATAGAAATACGAACCGGGCTTGTTGCCTGGCGGTGATGCCCATCCGGTTTTTTTAAGGAGTGAAGAAAATGAACTATGACGGCCATGAGATAGATGAATTTTACTATCTTCAGGAGCAAAAGAATATAGCGCTAATGGCGACCTGTTGGTGGGCAATTCGATTGTTCTATCATGTGCTGGCTTGGGTGGCTATATACCGGTTGGTAGTGACGTAATGACTAAGATACCATGGACAGGAGAATCGTGGAATCCGGTTACAGGTTGTACGAAGATATCTGACGGCTGTAAGCATTGCTACGCAGAATCAATAGCGACACGGTTCTGGAAAGGCCGACCATTCGATGATGTTCAATGCCACAAAGACAGGCTTGATATACCTTTGCACTGGCGAAAGCCCCGCAAGATATTCGTCTGCTCGATGTCGGATTTGTTCCATCCGAAAGTGCCGTTCGATTTTATTGATAAGGTGATGGCTGTAATAGGAGTAACCAACCATATCTATCAAATACTAACGAAACGCCCTGAACGCATGAAAATGTATTTTTCAAAAGAGGGGCAGAGATTGAGCAAAACTCTCGATGTAGTAAGAAAAAGACGCAAAAACAAAAAATTGCTTTGGGTGCGCAGATGGCCCTGGTCAAATATCTGGCTCGGTGCATCAATCTCAACCCAAGCCGATGCTAACAAGAACATCCCGATATTGCTGCAAATTCCCGCCGCAGTGCGGTTTGTCAGTATTGAGCCAATGTTGGAGAGCGTTGAATTAGATGATATGTGTAAATTTCCAGCCGGCCCCCCAGCAACAGGATATATTTCAGGCTCTGCACTCAAGGAAGGGCCATACGGAAAACTCAACTGGGTAATCGTCGGCTGCGAATCCGGGCCGAAACAACGGCCTTGCAAAACCGAATGGATACGGGACATTGTGGAGCAATGCCGAGATTCTAATGTCCCCGTATTCGTTAAGCAAGTCACCGTCAAGGGCAAGTGCAGCAAGAAACCGAAAGAATGGCCTCCAGATTTGAGATTTCAGGAGTATCCGGCGGAAATAAGAATTTAAGATTTGAAATATTTTATGAAGGGATTCAAAGAATGAACCTACCGGACATGAGTAATGTGCAGATACCGAAGCGAATGTCAGTAATTCTATTGGGCGTGTATCTGGTGAAGGACATCGAGCAAACCTCAATGGCCCTGATAGTGGCTGGTTTAATAGCCGTAGGTTTAGCGTGCCAGACCTGGACGGACATTAAAGGGAAAAAGCCGGCAGTGCCGGAGATTGATCGAGAGTGAGTAATGACATTAAAAAACTATACTTCACAGGTGTCAGCGAGTAGATCAATCTCCTGGATTGAAAACAAACTTGCTCAAAGTGGGGCAAAACAGATTCTCAAGGAGTACGATCCGATAGGCCGGGTCGAAGGAATTGCTTTTACTATTCCCATCAACGGCACGAGCATGTCATTTAAGCTGCCAGCCCAAATCGATGCTTGTGAGAATGTGTTGCGCTCGGCCGTGCGCAGATCAACAAGCAATACGGAAAAACGTATCAAAGAACAGAGCGAGCGCACTGCCTGGAAGATAATAGCCGACTGGCTCGATGCGCAAATGGCAATGATAGAACTTTCGCAGGTGGAATTCCTGCAGGTATTTATGTCTTATCTTTACAGTCACAATCAGAGGAAAACATTCTATCAAATCGCAAAGGAAAACGGCATCCAGAAGCTCTTACCGGAGGCAGTCGTTGACGATGGATAGTATTGATCGAAAACTTTAATCAATAATCAATCGAAAGGGAAAAAATCAGCAAATTAACCAGCCGCCGCTGCTAATAAGCGGGGCAATTTTGAAAGGATTCGAATATGAAAACAGTAAAAATGGGAATTGTGTTGACGGTGGCAATGGTTCTGTGCCTGGGCGGTGTAGTCCGGGCGATGAGTCTGGAAGAGTTGATTATCGGCGAGCCGCCGCCGATGGACTGTCTTATAGGAGTAGACTTTGAAAGTGCGGAAATAGAAGAGATGGACCCGACGTACTTTGTGCTGGGGATAGGAATCGGGCCGGATGTCGATAACCCGGACAACGAGTTTTCTCTGCTATTTGGCTATCGTCACAATATGTTCGAGTTCGGCCCGACGGTGCATTTATGGCCGGGAAGCGATGCAGATCCTGCCTGGGGCGTGTATGCTCTCAGACACTTATCGTATGAGCCCGTAGTTCTTGGCAAGCCGTTTTTAGGCTTTAATACGACAGTAACCGGCAACGATGGTATGTATGCTTTTGTCGCCGGCACGGACGTCGATATTGCCAAAGAGATAATCCTGCGAACAGTGGCGGAGTTCCGGACTTTTGAGGGTGCTCTTGCAGCGTCACACAAGGACGAATCCGACAAGATTATGGGTAAGGTGTCTGTCTTGTATCGGTTTTAACGAAGCCCTGAGTGCGGGCTAAATGATTGCATGGATGGCGGCCGGTGCGTTTACCGTTAGATGGATCTGTAGTCCCAGCGGCCCCGGCCACTTTTTAACATTATCTTTCAACCGATATGGGAATTCTGCGCTTGTGGATAAATTATTGGAATTCGGCAGCTTGTTTTCGGGCGTCGGCGGCCTGGACCTCGGGCTCGAACAGGCAGGACTAAAATGCACTTTTCAGGTGGAAAATGACAAACACTGTCTCACAATCCTCAACAGGCACTTCCCTGATGTACCCAAAAACGAAGTCCGACCCTGCATGGGCATTGTGGGCGGAGACCCTTGCCCCATTCGAAGCACACCTTCAGCTTTTCATGGAACGCGCAAACCAGACTTGTCGGGATACTTTCTCGCAATGGTCTACAGATGCAAACCCAGGTGGATTCTCCGCGAAAATGTTCCTGCACCTGATGTACTTGAATTCGGACTCGCGTTGGACTGTCTCTCATACTTTGTGGTTGTTGTGTCAATTAACAGTGCGGCGTTTACAGGTCAGAGCAGGAATCGTGAGTTCGTGGCAGGATTCGATAACAAAGAAACCCTTGATCGGTTCAGGAGAATTTGCGAAAACACCAAAACAAATAAGAGCAATGGCGAAAAGAGGAGTAAAAACACTGCGGCCCTACTGGGTATTAATACACGACGAGGGAGAAGCGGATATCGTGAAAATCATGTTTTCGAGGGACCAAAGAGGGGCTTACGTGTGCTATCACACAATGAGCGGGAGTCTCTTCAAGGATTCCCTGCTGGATGGACTGACGGAATACCTAACTCGGCTCGCGAACGCTCCGTCGGAAACGCAGTCACAGTCCCGGTCGCAAAGTGGCTCGGAGAGCGGATAGTAGAAGCATTAATCATTAATCAATAATAATTAATCAATGCAACGGGGTCACGGATGACGAAGATCGAATTCACCATTGTTTACGACTGGCTCTCCAAAAGAACGGATCTCGCCTGGCCGGAGAAGATTATTATAGCCCATATCCTGCGCTTCGGTGCGAGTAAATACGGTTGCTTTAAGAGCAATAATTCAATCGCAAAAACACTTGGAATACACCGCGTTACCGTTATTCGAATAATAGATCGACTGGAGTACAACGACTGGATCGTAA
>JAUWLI010000117.1 GCA_030613765.1 Phycisphaerae bacterium | reverse complement strand
CTATGCCCTCATAGCGGATAAGTACCTTGAAGAGGTCCTCTGGCCGACACCATAATCGGTGTTAATATTATTTAGCCCTTTGATTTTACATCAGTTCGGGGCCTATACTGATTGATTCGGTATAGGCCCCGATTGTTTTTTATCAGCAAGTTTGGGGTGAATGTAGGGAGCCCTTTTATCCCCTCCATAGCGCCTGTGGCGAGTTCTCAGTTGCCAGTTGCCAGTTATCAGTGGTGCCTTACAGGCAGGCAAATTTGTCGCTGGTCGCTCGTGACCCGTAACAAATGATGAAGGATTATTGATAATTGATAATTTGGGGAAGAGTAATTTAGAATTGAGAATTTATAATGTAGCATTAGATCCCTCCGCTGCGTCTGCCTTCGGCAGACTCCGGTCGGGATGATGGCGTTTGAGTTTGGGGGGTGAGAAGATAGTTGCGGCGATGTATCGTTCGGAGCGGGGTTTGTCCAGCCAGTAATAGATGGTAACGATTTTGCGGTCCGGGCGCTGGACGGTCCGGGTATAGCCAATGTCCGGTTCGCCGGCGCCTGAGCGGAGAATATATTCGGGTCCCCAGGTCTTACCATCATCACTGCTGAAGACCGCACGGATGGTATGCGGTTTGTCGCGATTTGCATAGGTGATGCAAAGGCGTCCATCGGCAAGGCGGACCATTGAGGGGGGATTTCCGCTATATTGGCCGTTTTCTTTAACGGGATTTGCCAGCCATTCGAAGCTGAGGCCGCCGTCCCGCGAGCGGAACAGCTCGATGAAATTGTGCTGGGCCGGGTCGTTGTCCCGGCGGCGGAGGGCCACGAGGAAATCTCCGTTAGTCATGCGAATCGAAGAGGGCATAATCGAGTACCCGCCGGGAGGCTCGGGCCCGATCCAAGCAAACTGGTTGAAGTGAGTGCCTCCGGTCCTGGTGCGAGCGCAAAATGGGCGGCCCTCTCGATCATTTGTTTTCTGCGCAGTTAGAAAGAGTACCAGGTCTTTTGGGCCGAGTACTTTATAATCGGTACGGGCACGCAGATGCAAGTCGGCAAAGGGCAAGCGAAATGGTCCGTTCCAGGTTCGTCCCCTGTTTAATGAAATAAAGGCCTTGTCACCACGGGCGTTCAGAGCGAAACCCGACGCATCGAACGGAATGTCGGTGGGGAAGGGCTGTAGCCTGCCATCGGGATAACCGGCTTCGGAGACCGACCAGGTTTGGCCGGCGTCGATGCTTCGCGCAAGCATGCTGGTCCTCGGACGGTCAGAATCAATTTGATGCAAACCCTGTTTATCCGGCGGGGCGAGATAGCCGAGGCTGAAGCCGGCTAGGATTTCGTTATCCCACTGCCAGATGCCGTTGTTGGCGGGCCATGCCGCGAAGCGGCCCTTTTCGTAGAACACCTTCAAGTGCCGGGTATCTTCGATGACAACTGCCGGGCCTTTCGCTAACGAAACAATTGGATACGTTATCGCTATCGTCAAGTAAACAAAAAGCCATTTTTTACTGATACCGCTGGTCATAAGCCTGAAATACCTTTCTGGCAAATGTTATCCTTAACGACGATAGTTTGCCAGCACTGGCAGTAAGCAATCCCCAAGCTTCTCTTGAGGCTGCCACCCCGTGCAATCGGTGAATGTTTGGAAGATCCTACCTGATTTTTTCATCGGGCAGTTCCGCTTTTATGCCCAAATAGAGTGGCATTTTATCGGGTAATGCGCCGGCCTCGTCCATCAGGCGGCGAAGCTCGGCTTTGAACTCGGTGACTTTACGAGCATATTTCGGGTCGTCAATCAGATTATTCTTTTCAAGCGGGTCGTTGGCCAAATCATAAAGCTCGGCTTTGTACTGGTCGGGTTTGTCATCGCCGTTGGGATAGTGGACATATTTGAAGCGGTCGGTCCTTACGCCGCGGACGTTGGGCGTGTATGGAAATTGCTTTTCATAGTCATAGGAGTAATACCATGATCTGCGCCAGCCGGCAGTGCGGCCGGTGAGCAGCTTCTTCCAGGACTTTCCGTGTATGTTTTTCAGGGGTTTGGCACCGCAGATGTCGAGGATGCTCGGAGCCATATCAACGTTGAGGACCATCTCGTTGATGACTGTGCCGGGCTTAATGAGCTTTGGGAACCTAACCAGCAGGGGGACACGAATACTGGCCTCGTGCATTGTTCGCTTGTCGGTCATGCCGTGCTCGCCCAGGAAAAAGCCGTTATCGCCGGCCAGAACAATAACGGTGTTATCCAGTTGGCCAAGGTCTTTGAGGGTTTTATAGACCCTGCCGATACTGTCATCCACGGATTTTATGGTAGCGGTATAAGCGCGGACAAAGTCGGCGAACTTTAGCACACTTTCAGCACTGGTATCGGGGAAATCCTTACGAAAACCGAATATCGGACCATATATGCCGTGCCATGTATTGAGCCGTTCGCGGACCCATTTGGGTTTACCCGCCAGGTTAAAGGCGGTCCAGGGATAACGAATCTCGACGTCATCGTAGATATGTTCGTATTTCTTCTCCGGCGTAAATGGGGTGTGTGGCGCTTTATGCCCTATCATCAAGAGAAAGGGCTTATCGTGTTCGCGCTTGAGCCAGTCTACCGTCATGTCGGTTACTCGGTGGGTGTAGTAGCCTTTTTTGACCTGGCGTTTTCCGTTGATGTTGAAGGTTGTGTCGTAGTATTTGCCCTGGCCTTTATGAGTGATCCAATAGTCAAAGCCCGGGCGGCGTTCGTCGCTTTGTTCGCCCATGTGCCACTTGCCTATGTAGGCTGTCTCGTAGCCACTTTGCTGCAGGTGCAGGGGATAGCTCGGCAGGTCGGCGGGGTAATCGGTAAAGTTATTGGTTACCTTGTGGGCATGAGCATAAAGGCCCGACAAAAACGAGGCCCGGCTGGGCGAGCAGAGCGATGTGGTAACGAACATATTGGCGAACCGTGTGCCTTCTTTGGCGATGCGGTCCATGTTTGGCGTCTTCAGAAACGGGTGTCCCTCGCAGCTCATGCAGTCCCATCGCTGGTCGTCTGTGAGAATGACTACTACATTGGGACGGCGCCGGCGGCCGGCCCGGGTGGGGCTTTGAGCAAGAGCCAGGGAGGTGGCTGCCGCAATAGAACTTTTTAGGAAACGTCTTCGATTTATAGCACTCATAATATCTCCTCTTTAATTACACTCGATTCTCGATGCTTGATACTCGATACTCGCTGAGCATCGAAATAAGCCATCCCCAAGCTTCGCTTGAGGCTGCCACCCTTCAAGCATCATTTATAAATATTTATCCCGTCGTTCCACGCAGTGTTTCTGTTCGACAGCAGAGAATTTCTTCCAACAGGGGTTTTAATTTACGGATTGCATTGCCGCGGTGCGAGATTGCGTTTTTTTCCTCGCGGGTCAGTTGGGCGACGGTTTTGTCCAGGTTCGGTACGAAAAAAACGGGGGCGTAGCCGAAGCCGTTATTTCCGATTTCCTTTTCGGTTATCAGGCCTTCCAGTGTCCCCTGTGTTTGGATTAAGACCTGGTCAGGATTTGCCAGACACAGAGAGCAGACAAATCTTGCTGTTCGTTTTTCTGTGGGTACACTTTTTAATAGCTTTAAGACCTTTGCGATGTTTTTATGGTCTATTAATGTTCTATCTGCGTTTTTTTCCCCACTGAATCTTGCAGATTCAATGCCGGGGGCGCCATCAAGTGCGTCGATAACCAGTCCTGAATCGTCGGCGATGGTCCATAGTCCGGTTGTGATGGCGTAGCCGATAGCCTTTTTACAGGCATTTTCGATGAAAGTTGTGCCATCCTCTTCGACTTCGGGAATATCAGGAAAGTCAGCCAGAGTAAGCCAGTTTACGTCAAGGTCGAGCATCGCCTGCAATTCAGCCGCTTTACCGGGATTTGTTGTAGCAACGAGAATTTTCCTATTTATAGCAATGGTTAATAATCTTCAATTCTGTAATATTTTTATTTCGTTTTTAATCTCTTCAATCACATCAGTGTTGTATATTGTTTTCTTGTTTCCTTCCTTAATTGAAATGACGTAAAAAACTCTTCCTCCGTATTTTCCTGTAAATTCCTTATGGGTAGAAGCTTGTATCGCCTGTTCTTTAAATATTTGAGGAATATGCGAGACACCTCCAGAAGGTTTAACCTGAAGACCAATATATTTGTCTTTGACCTTGATAAAGAAGTCAACATTGTACAAACGGTCCCATTCATCTGGTGCGGGTTCAATCTTTACTTTTAGGATCTCTTGTAACTGCCCATAAATGGTTTTAATCTCGGTCATATATCCGTCAAATGTTCTACCTATGACCATATTGTACATATATTCGACACAGTCTTTTTCCGTAATATCTTCAACCTCTGCGGAAATTACTTCTGTAATCTTGATGTATAGTTTTCTTCCCAGTTCCTCTATGTGTTGCTTCGACCTGACATTAGAAAAATAATAGTTCTCCCATTCGGTTATTTTCTTAGGTGTACATTTTCTGATTTCATCAGAAACAGCACCAACATTGCGCTTAAAATTCAATTGAAAGCGATTCATGGCACTGTTTAATATCCACTCTTTGGCCATCAGTTTCTCTCCCCTGCTGTTAAAAACTTTTCCTTAAGTTTATAGTCAAACGAAGTATCAACATCAGCCAATCCCTTTTTTATCAGATGGGCGTTAAGGAAGGTTTTATTCTGAAGATACAAGTAGCAAAGTAAGTTATTATCCTGGTCGTATTTTACGGTGTCAAACTTCATAAAAACTTTCTGTCCACGGGTTTTATCTCTCAGAAATTCAACGGCTTCATTACTTTTTCCAGTTTTTTCCCGTACTCCGAGCAGTTTCACTTTCAGCCCATCCCCAACAACCAATTGCTCCGGAGAAATTATGTCTTTTACAAGATAGTATTTCTCTCTCTTAGAACTATTATTGTTAATTTTCGATCCAAAATGCAACTTCCGGGGATCAACTTTTTTGTCGAATTTAACAGGGTCTTTGAAAATATAGGGCAGTTTTTTAGTAACTTCCTTATAATCTATATTTGGTTTACTCTGTCTGATCATCTCAAAATCAGCATCTTCGAAGATCAGCTTTTGGTGTATACTCAGCTTGTCTTTAATCAACGACAGAAATTCGGGATTAATCTCATATCCGACAGAGTTTCTCTCAAGTTTTCTGGCGGCCAATGAAGTCGTACCACTACCAAGAAAGGGATCAAGAACCGTATCATTGACAAAACTGAACATTTTGATTAACCGGCGGGGTATCTCTTCTGGAAATACTGCCAGATGCTTATCCTGTTTTTCTCCCGGAATATTCCAATGGCCAGTAAAAAGCTGGTTCCACTCCTTTATTGTCATTCTTGATTTTTCTTTAATTTCTTTGCTTACCTTGGGTGCAGTACCATGTTTTTTGAAAATCAGAATAAATTCATAATCAATCTTGAGGATGCCATTTCTTGGATAGGGGAACGAGCCCATTATTGTTGCCCCGCCAGTAGTATTACAGGTCGTAACCTTTTGCCAAATAACCGCTCCCATATAGTCAAAACCTGCTGTTTCACAAAACTTTATGATCTCAGTTCTTATAGGGATAACCTTGTATCTTCCATAATAAACAGAGCGGGCAAACTGATCGCCAATATTCACACATAAACGACAACCATTCTTTAAGACTCTATGGCATTGGCTCCAGACTATATTCAGATTATTGATATAATCTTCATAACTATTATCAAAGCCTATTTGATTCCTACTTCCATAATCCTTTAGTTGCCAATAGGGTGGGGATGTAATAACAAGATGAATAGATTCATCAGGTACCTCAGCCATACCTCTTGAATCACCAATAATTATTTTATGATGTGTCATTGTATAGTCAGCTTAATAGTTTTTTTAGCAATGCCCGCTGGAAATGCAAGCGGTTTTCCGACTGGTCGAATATAATGGAATTTGTCGACTCGACAACATCATCGGTGATTTCGAGGCCGCGATTGGCGGGCAGACAGTGCATAATCTTTGCATCAGGAGGTGCGGCTTTGAGCAGTTCGGCGTTTACCTGAAAACCAGCAAAGTCAGCACAGCGTTTTTGCTTTTCGGCCTCCTGACCCATACTGACCCAAGTGTCAGTATAAACGATATTGGCACCCACAACGGCCTTGGCAGGGTTGTTTGTCTGGGTGACGGTGTCGGCTGCAATTCGATTTGCCTTCTTAATCGATTCGGCATCGAGCTGGTAACCGGGGGGAGTGGCAAGAACCATCTTCATACCCAGCTTCGCAGATGCAAAGGCCAAAGAGCGAGCGACGTTGTTGCCATCTCCAATGAAGGCGATTTTGGTGCCTTTCAAATCTTCACAATTCTCCTGAATAGTGAGTGCGTCGGCCATTGCCTGGCAGGGATGGAGCCAGTCGGTGAGGGCATTGATTACGGGCACGGTTGCGAAGTTGGCTAATTCGGTGATGGTAGAGTGCTCGAAGGTCCGTGCCATTATACCGTCGACATATCGGCTCAGGACCCTTGCCATGTCCTTGATAGGCTCACGTTTGCCGATGCCGCCGATGTCTTCAGGCTTTACGTAGATTACACCTCCGTCGAGTTCTGCCATGGCAACGTGGAAGCTGATTCTGGTTCTGAGGCTTGGCTTTTCGAACAGCATCGCGAGAACTTTGCCGGTAAGACACAAGTCGTTTCCGCCGACACTATATAGACTCTTGAGTTTGGCACTTGTTCGTAACAATTCCCTGAGCTTTTCAGGGGAATAATCAGTTATAGAGAGAAAATCTTTCACTTTGCTTGCTCCGTTAAAACATTATCAAGGATATCGACGGCCTCGTCTATCTGTGGTTTCGTTACAATCATCGGCGGCATGAAGCGCAGGACGGTACCCTGTGTACAGTTTATTCGCAGACCATTCTCCATGCATTTATCGACAATTTGGGAGCCCGGGCTTGTTAATTGAACGCCAATCATCAGGCCCACGCTGCGGACATGATCGATAATGGAATGTTTCTGCTTTAGCTGGTCGAGTTTTTCTTTTGTGTATTGGCCCATTTGGGCGGCGTTTTCGAGCAGATTTTCATCTTCTATCGCCTCAATGACCGCGACGGCCGCGGCACATGCCAGCGCGTTGCCGCCAAAGGTGGTGGCGTGTTTGCCGGGTACGAGGGAGGCTGCGATTTCTTCTTTTGCCATCATAGCACCTATCGCCATGCCGCCGCCGAGTGCTTTTGCCATAGTCATAATATCCGGGGTGACATCGAAATGCTGATATGCAAACCATTTGCCTGTTCGGCCTACTCCAGTTGTTACCTCATCGAAAATCAGAAGCGCGCCATTTTCGTCGCAGAGGCGGCGGATTGTTTGCAGGTACTCTTTGTCCGGGATGTTTATTCCACCCTCGCCCTGGATGGGCTCAATCATAACGGCTGCAACCTCATCGGTGAATGCGGCTTTGAGTGCGGGTATATCGTTAAAGGGGACATAGATAAATCCGGGCAGCAATGGCAAGAGACCATCGTGATGCTTTGGCTGAGCAGTTGCGGTCAAAGTGGCAAAGGTGCGGCCATGGAAGCTGCCTTCGCAGGTGATGAACTTATATTTTTGCTGCGGGGTATGGAGGCGGGCCAACTTCATTGCAGCCTCGTTTGCCTCGGCGCCGCTGTTGCAGAAAAAGGATTTGCCGCCAAATGCCCGCTCGCTCAAAAGCTCTGCCAGTTTGCCCTGGGGCTCGGAGTATAAGGTATTGTCGATGTGTAGAAGCTGGCCTGCCTGGCTTCGGATAGCCTCTACGACCTTTGGGTGGCAGTGGCCTATGCCGCTGACGGCCCAGCCGGGGAACATGTCCAGTACTTTGTTGCCTTCGGCGTCGAACATGTAAGATCCCTGGCCCTTGACGATAACTCGTGGCAAGCGGGGATAATTGCCGATAACGTATTTTTCAAACAATTCAATCGTTTCTTGTGTAGTCATAATTCACATCTCGTTGCTCGCGGCCCTGTTTCCGGGCCAGAGAGCGTCCAATAATATTCGTTATTCTTTAATTATTTGCGTTCCTATTCCTTTGTCGGTATATATTTCGAGCAGGAGGGAATGCTGTATTCGGCCGTCGATAATATGGGCCTTTTTGACGCCGGCGTCCAGTGCAGTCAGGCAGGCATCGACCTTCGGCAGCATTGCATCGGTGATTATCTTCGAATCAATCATATCCTTAATCTGGTTTTCGTCGACGCTGGAGA
>JAUWLI010000192.1 GCA_030613765.1 Phycisphaerae bacterium | reverse complement strand
CTATGCCGTCATAGCGGATAAGTACCTTGAAGAGGTCCTCTGGCCGACACCATAATCGGTGTTAATATTATTTTTAGCCCTTTGATTTTACATCAGTTCGGGGCCTATACTGATTGATTCGGTATAGGCCCCGATTGTTTTTTGAGCATTAATAACGGCGGGGACCGGGAAATCCGGGAAATTGCTGAAAAACTTGTGCCTTGTCAGAGATGACTTGGGGTGGAATCTTAGGTTTTTCCAGAATTTCTGGGATGAGAATACAAATCCGAAGTCCTAAGAAAAAACGTAATTGTTCGACAGGCTGACCACCCTGCCTTCGTCCCTGAAGTTCAGATTCGAAGGGAGCAAATTCGAATGTTCAAATTTTCAAATGTAGACAATGGATTCGACGCCTTCTCGTGCAGGCTGGGGTCGCATCTTTGGGGGGATTTTCGGTCATGAACCAGTGGGATAAAACCCAGTGAGGTAGTAAAAACAACATCTCACGGTTTGCTATCACAGCGGGCAAAACGAAGCAAATATCAATGAGTGGAGAACTTCCTCGAATCGCCTGTGTCATCTTGAGCGCAGCCGACTGATTTCGTTTGTGTATTTGTATTTGTGAACGGATTGTCAGATGCTTTTGGAAATAGAGCTTGAAAAGATTCAAATCGTCGACGACCCGGACGATGAAGATATCGTCCGGGCCATTTCCAAGCTGAAGAAAAAGGTATCCTACAACGTTACACTCATCGATGATCAAGAGTCTATCAGCACGTTCTGCAGAAAGGGCCGTTTTGAGGTCACATATATAGATCATTTCGGCCGAGTATACGCAAACGACAGCGAGTCTTTATCACGAGGGACCGTGATTCGCATGTTCCAAGTGTATAGCCGCAATGACTCATCGTGGAAAAAAGAGACCGCGTGGAAGGACATAACCCAGGAGATGCGTACTGTGACGCCCATTACAATATTTTTGTCTTATGTTCTAATGATTGTCGGAGCCGCTGAGATATTGTTCGGCTGGCTTGTTCGAGGGCTTTTAGTGAAATTAGTTTTCGGCATTTCCATACTGATGGGCTTTGTTTTTATTTCAACGGATGCGGCGGTCTGGGTCGTGTATACATTAAAGGAACGAAGGAAGGGAAAGAATTAGTGTACATCGGGCAGCGGAATCCCGACTACGCCGGGATAACAAGGTGTGAGATTATCGCTGCGCGGTCGTTTTGAAGGGCATGTTCATGTGGAGAGAATCAAGCTTTTGCGGGAAGTAATTTTAGGGGCCCCGTGATATTCGGAGCCCCTTTTTTTTACAGGTTTGTCGCTTTGGATCAGCCGGGGATAACGTTGGTGGCGCAAGGGCCCTTTTTGCCCTCACCAATCTCGTAGTCCACCTTTTGTCCCTCGTTGAGAGTGGCATATCCTTCGGTCTTTATTTCCGAGTGATGCACGAACAAGTCATCGCCACCATCATCCGGAGTGATAAATCCAAAGCCTTTTTTTCCGTTAAACCATTTTACTGTACCTGTACCCACAATATTACTCCTTTGGCCTTATAAAGGGCCATACAATTTGTCTCTCTTTTTTTTCACGAGCATATTCCTGAGAGATCCGAGAACATACCCAACTGATTATTATTATACAAAGGAGGTTGAGGGCCGTCCAATAAAAATAAATTAAAAAATAATTAAAAAAATTAAAAATTATGTTTCGGCATCCCTATCCAGGATTAGCCTCAAAGGGCGGGAAACAGCGGTTTCTCTTTTCACGGGGACAGGTTGGCTTCCTGAAAATCGCTTTTTTTATAGTTACATTTCGGACAGAGATATGTAAAATCAGCATTAGGATAATCCGTGTTACAGACTGAAAGTAAAAGGCAAATTCAAGGACGGCAATAAGATGAGCGAAGGGAAATTAAAAACCGCAGTGCTGGGCCTTAATGAGCAGGGCCTTCTCCTGCTGGAAGCTGCGAGCGAGCTGGGGCATTTCAAGATTACGGCAGTGGCCGACAAAGATGGGGGGCTTGCTGAGAAAGTCGCTGACAGATACCAATGTGCCTCTTATGACGACTACCGTCAATTGATATCAGTGATGGATTCGAGCCTGCGGAGCAAAGATGAGAAAAGAGTTAATGATAGAAAGAGCAGCGAAGACAGAGAGGACGTCGAAGAGGAAGAAGCCGGGAGCAACCACAAGAACAGTAGTGATATAGGCTGTCTGCTGGTCGCCGCGGCCATGCATACCTGCGATGAATATGTGCGGATGGCGGCCAGGAAGAAAATCAATATCCTTAAGCTGGCTCCTGTTGCGAGGAATTTTGAGGAGGCGGCGGAACTCGTTCACCTTGCTGAAATAGAAGATATACAAATTGCGGTCGGCAATCCCCGCAGGTTCGCCCAGAGCTATCTTGAGCTTCGCGATATCGTGCGAGAAGGTAACATCAAGCAAGTATTTCTGATAAGGGCATTTTGCAATGCCGGCCAGAAGAAGCATCCGACGTGGCAGACGGACCCGAAACTGGCGGGCGGCGGAGTACTGCTGCACAACTGCTACCAGATGATGGATGAGATAATCCTGAATTTCGGTACGCCCGAGCAAGTCTACTCGCTGAATACGAACGCAGCGGGAGACAGACAACAGCGATTGTATCTGACGGAGGACACGTCGGTAGTAACGATGAAATTCAGCGATACATTGAGCGGCAACCTGACAGCATCGCGTCGAAGTGGGGCCGGGCCGGCAGAGGAATTTTTGAAGATTTACGGTAAAGATAAAAACTTAACTGTAACCAATACGCAGCTTGTTATCAGGGATGTTCTTAGCGGCAAGAGTAAGAAATTGAACTTCGATGATGATGAGTCGGGGCGGTATAGGGCGATGCTGGAGAATTTTGCGTTGAGGTTACTACAACCGGCCAATAACAAGCTTTGCAGCAGCGGAAGGGAGAATCTAACGAATATGGCCGTGATTGATTCGGCTTATCTTTCGGCACGTACGGGCATGCCTGAGGAACCTGGAAAGCTTCTGCAGATGGCACAAATCGAGCCGACGGAAATTTAAGCCGCCGCATATATGCAAAAAGCAGCTTTTTAGAATCAGTCTTTCTTTTTCTTTATGTGGGCCAGAACAGCGGAGTGAAAGTCTTCTTTTCCTATTCTTAAACCCTCTCTTTTTCGATATCTCGCACTAATCCTTGACTTCAGATATCCTATGCGGTTTTCGGGATTCGGGTGCGTGGAAAAAAATTCGATTGATCGTTCCTTCTGCTGGCTTTGGAGAATCTGCATAGTCTCAACCATTCCGTTGGGATCATATCCTGCGCGGACCATGTAATCGAGGCCGGCCAAGTCTGCATCCTTCTCATCCCTTCTGCTGAACCGGAATCCGATGATTTGGCGTGTGAGGCCAGCGGCGGTTCGAGCAGTGCTCGACGTGCTGTCAGAAATGGCGGCAGAGAGCAAAATGCTTATGCCAATCTCACGACTCATAAGTACGGCGGTGTCTCGGGCAACGACGTGGGCTGTTTCGTGGGCGAGTATCGAGGCCAACTGAGATTCTGTAGTTAATTTGCTGAGCATGCCCTTTGTAATAAAGATATATCCGCCCGGCAATGCAAAGGCATTGATCATATCGTCTTCCAGGGCCGTGAATTGATAGTTCCAGCTCCTTCTGTGGCTGACGTTTGCGACTTTCTGACCGACCGAGTTGACGTAATTCTGGATGCTTGCATTGTCAATTTTACCGCCCATTTGTTTTTCAAGCTCAGGAGCGTATTTTTTACCAATTGCCACATCCTGCTGCTCACCCATTAGCATGAACTCCTCTTCGCCGGTAATGGGATTTACAGCACAGCCGGCAGAAAGGAACAGAATAAGGTTTACAGCCAGAAATCTTAATTTTTGAGACATAATCGACCTCATGATTTTGTAAAGTAGTTTTTGGCGTGCAGTGCACGCCCTACCGAACAACTCAGCTATATTTATATTTCATTTTTGTTTATTTTATACGGTAGTGATTGCAATTAGCCAGAAAAAAATCCGTTTTCCCCTTGCTTTTGGGGAGAGTGGCGGGGAAAATGGCAGGCGAGATAAGAGAATTGAAAATAGAGCCGAAACAGCGGCTGCAGACAACCTTGAGAAGCAAAGCGAGAGAACTGGTGAAGTTGGTGTTGGAGATAAGAAAATGAAAAAGAACAAGCTATTAATTCTCCTTATAATTCTGAATATAATCACGATCACTTTTCTATTTTATACCTGTTGGCTTATATCACTATGGAAGATGCCAGCGAAGATAGAGGCTGAGTTTGCAGCAAAACTCTGGGCTGAAAGTATGTACAACAAGAAGATGATTAGCAAGCTTCGTTTAGTCCTTAAAGATGAACCTGAACCCTCTGTCGCCAAACCGACTGAATTTGATGGGCCTTATGTCATTATCGAATGTGATGCCTATACTCATCCTCTCCTCGGAGGCAGAAATTCGCCGAGTGTCAAGATGGGTAGGATCATAGTCGAAACCTATAACGCTGAGATGAAAGAGATGTACGAACACCCTGAGGAATACAACAAACAAGTTGAATATGAGGCGGAATTATGGCAAAAAAAGATCCTGGGTAAGAATGATACGTATAATAAACCGGAAGAAGTAAATAACAAATAGGTGCGCCTGATCTGCACTGTTATACGGGAAGGATATAAAAAATGGTTGGAGGAACTTATGGTTAGACATTGTATTGTTTTGATTACTCTTGCGGGGCTGTGCTCTTCGTGCTCGCAAGATTTGGGGCTACATAGCCGGCCGGAAGCCGAAGTAACGGGGACATTTTCTATAGTAGCGGTGGATCCTGAGGCAGGTGTTTGTGGAGCCGCTGTTGCAAGCAAGTACCCGGCTGTAGGAAAAATTGTACCGTATGTCCGGACGGGGGTGGGTGCATTCTGTACGCAGCATTGGCATAATCCGAAATGGGGGGAGCGTGCACTGGACCTTCTTGCGAAGGGCCATCTGCCGGAGCAGGTTCTGGGCGAATTATTGGAAAAAGATTCTCAGCCCGATAAGCGCCAGTTAGCTATTATTGATATGTCGGGCCGGGCTGCTAATCGGAACCCGGTGAAAGCCGATGCATCGGGTGTGTGGTGGGGAGCAGCATCGGGTAAGTATTACGCCTGCCAGGGTAACACGCTTGTAGGGCGAGAGGTGATCTTTGCTATGGCCAGGGCGTACGAAGAAAGTAAAGGAAGTGTAGCCGATAAGCTAATAGCGGCATTGGAAGCCGCCGACCGTGCCGGTGGTGACCATCGCGGACGTTTGGCGGCGGGTATCCGCGTAGCGAAGGAAGGTGTGAAGGGATATTGGCTCGAACTATACGTCGACAAGAGCGATGACGCTGTGGTTGATTTAGTCAGGAAATACGCCGCCCTGGAACACGAGGCCAAAAGTGTCAGCTCCCAGAAGAAACGGGACAGTGAAACGGAGAGACGGTGAAGCTTGGATGCAAGTATGCGTAGATACATAAATGCGGGGAAGATTATTTAATACTATGGCAAATTACTTTATTCCCACCCAAGGAAAATTTGTTTGAATAATTCCATCATATCTATTATATGTTGATGTTTATTTTATACGAATGGCAGCAAAGACTATGGACCAGCAAGAACTTTGTCACGGCTGTACTAAAAAAAGCAGGTGTCAAGAGGTATACGAGAAGATAGGCAATATACAGGGGGGTTCGATCGTTCTGAAAGTAATAACTGCATTCCTGCTGCCGATACTGGTTTTTATTGTGAGTTTAGCCGGATTTGACAAGATTTTAGCCAAAGTGACAACCAGCAAAGAATTGCAGACAGCAGCCGGCTTGCTGTTGGCTCTTTTGGTAACCTTCGTATGCGTGTTGATAACAAGAGTGATAAATAAAGGCTTGATTAAAAATAAATAATCCTGGCATTTTTCAAATATGAGAATTGAGACTAAAGGCAGATTTTCATTTCGAGGTGGAGTTCACCCGCCTGAAAGCAAATCCCTTACGAGCGAGATTCCAATCCAGCCCGGTCCTGCGGTAAAAGAAGTCGGGATAATGCTGAGCCAGCATATCGGAGCCGCCTGCCAGCCGCTTGTCAGAAAAGGCAACATGGTTCAGGCAGGACAAAAAATCGGCGACAATGAC
>JAUWLI010000070.1 GCA_030613765.1 Phycisphaerae bacterium | reverse complement strand
AGTTTTCATTGGACAAAACATTCTTTTACATCATTCATTTTCAGGAGGCCGGCAGACAATCAGTTTTGCGGTTTCGCTGCGCACCTGCTCAGGAGTTATGCCAAGCTCTGTCAAAATCCGATGGCCCCAGCCATCACCGACGAGCAAAACCGCCGCCAGCAAGTGTTCGGCACCTACGTACTCATGTCCTAATCGAATCGCTTCCTCAGACGCACACTGAATTGCTTTCTGCGCAATATCCGTTAAGTTTTGTTTATCACCGGTTGTTTTACGTTCAACTTCTACATTTGGGTCTTTGTGTAGCTGCTCGTGCACCTCTCGAATCTTTTGCTTATCGATCCTGAGGTTTCTCAGTATCACTGCGCCGAGGCACTCCTTAACTTCTACAATGCCTAACAGCATTTGTCCTGTTCCTACGTAGTCTGCCTTATACTGCCGGGCAGCTTTTTCAGATTCCTTCATTACGCGTTTTGCACGGGGCGTCCAGGGTAACTTTGTAAGATAGCTCATTTTTTTACCTCCCGATCCCGGAAAGACCTTTTTGGATTCCAGCCAGGCATCGACGTCAGCCCGGTCAAATTTGATGTTCTTGGTGCTTATCCGGATGTAGGGCGGGCAATCGCCGTTGGCGATATATTTGTAAATAGTGCGTTTTGAATCGCCAAGATAAACCGCCAAATCTTCTATTGACATCAACTGCATAGCATAATATCCTTAATAATATGTAGTAATATATCACCATATGCACTATAATGCAAGCATATTCCTGGAAAACATTCAATTTTTTCTGAAAAAGGCTTTTTGTAGTTTTGCATTTGATCTGCCACACTGATGGCGGACAAGAATTGGCTTTGTTTCCGGCTTCGCCAGAGGCTACGCCGCGACAAGTTCCGGCTTCGCCAGAGGCTACGCCGCGACAAGTTGGGTTTGAATTGGGTTTGAATTGGCTTTGTTTTGGCGTTTGATTGGCTTTGAATTGGCTTTGAATTGGCTTTGTTTTCCCAATTGACCAAGTGTCCATTTGTACATAATTCCTTGTTAATACCTTATTTACGTTCAACTTGACTTTTCGGAAATTGGCTTTGTTTTGCATAAAAAGTTTGATTTGTAAAGCGCTCATGACATCTGTAAATGTTTCTCTACAGTTGTAAAGCCCCTTAAAGAGACGTAAGTCGTTTATTAACCACGGATTACGCAGATTTCGCAGATTTTTTAGCCACAAAAATGCACAAAGGAACAAAGAATATAGACACGAATTTATTAGACGCAGATTGCGCAGATTACACTGATTTTGTTTTAGCCGGCTTGGTGTTCTCGGCGAACTCTGCTCTAAAAGCGAGCTTTTGACGCAGAGATTTGCCTTCGTACACAAGGTCATAAAAATGACCTTTTTCAGAAGCTGGCTAAAAACGGTTCTTTTTGGACGTAAAGATGCACAAAATGTACAAATAAACAGAGTAATAGAGGGAATTTCAAACAACTTGTGCATGAATAGGGCCCTTTCTTACAGATTATTGATATTTAATTCGGGCCTGCTGGCTCTATGTCCTTGCTGCGCTGCAGCTTACGACTTGCGGTTCTCCGCTAAATCCGGTGCCTACCGGCGGTTTACGTTTGCCCGTTGGCGAACATACAGGTATATTAACAGAAATGCAAACATAAGACAACGAAAAAATGAGAAAAAAGTGCTTTTTTTGGCCGGGGATTTTTGTTGTAAACAGCACAGAAAAGCCATGTGGATTCTTTAAGTAAAAACTATTTGCAGCGGCTACATGGAAGCCTTTGGGTTGCCGTGAGGTTGTGACAGACGCTACTTACCATGGAGGCGGTGGAGGTGGCGGCGGAGGAGGCGGTGGAGGTCCATTAGTTGTAAAACTCCAGAGGTCACCGGTGGTTGTACCCCACTTATTGACCTCATCAATACGCCAGTAATATGTCGTCTCAAAAGCCATCATAGCCGTGGCAAATGATGTCGCAGTCTGGTTACCGATGAACGGCGGCGGATTATCGGTTCCAAAGTACACATCGTGCGATGTGGCATTAAAACCGGCCGTCCAGCTAAGATCGGCGTTTGCGAAGACACCCGTTGCACCATCAGCAGGATTCGGATTGCTTGCCTTACCACTGAGTTTGGCTAATTTTCCACCACCTTCATATATGACTTTGATTACATCAGTGCCCTCGAATACGGTTGCATCCGTTAACTGGGCGGTGATAGTCAACTCGAGATCGCCGGTGTTGAGGATTTCCTGAAGCTGTTCTTGGTTAAAGCTGGCCATCATAGCCTGCTCTTTTTCATTTATAAAGAGCTGCTCAGGTTCAATTTTATTTTCAAGAAGCAGAATACAGAAGTCAATCTCAGCAACTTTGTAATTTTCGGGGAACCAGAGAAGGGCGGTAATCCATTTGCTCCTGTTAGCGAGATTAATGGAACGGGGGACGATCCTGACCTCGGCAGGTACCAAGTGCCTGTACTCAAAGGCCCCCATATCGATTCTGCAGCCAATTACGCGCGGCTTGCCATCTAAATCTATCTCATTCGGGTTGTATAAATGGTTCGGGTCGCCGACATTTATGCACGGTGAATCCGGCAACAAATGATAGTCACCCTCAATCCACAGGTCGTCCCGTGGATTCTGGGGCGTATCGTTGAAATCCCAGTAGCCAAGATCAACAAAACACGGGTCTGCATCAATGTTGCCCTGGCCAAGCCAGCCACCTTCGATGTCGCTGTATGTTGCATCAACTGCACCGCTTATTCCATAACTGCCGTTGTCCCAGAAGATGCAGTTGATCACCATTGGGTGACTGCCCTGGCTGTTGTACATCCCTCCGTCACGATGATAGTAGTGGGATCCTGCCGCATTTCCGGTGAATGTGCAGTTAGCCACAATAGGGCTGCTGCGCCAGTTATACATCCCGCCGCCACAGCCGTAAGACTGGCCGATGCCCACAGCCGAGTTTCCACTGAATGTGCAGTTAGCCACTATCGGATTGCTGTTGTCGTTGAACATCCCGCCGCCGCTTTCGCCCACCGAGTTGCCGTTGAAGGTGCAGTTAATCAGTGTCGGACCGCTCTTACTGTCAGACCGCGGGGAACCTTCATTGTACATTCCGCCGCCGTCGTCTGCCGAGTTCTCGTTGAACGTGCAATTTGTCAAGATCGGGCTGCTCTCGTAGTTATACACTCCTCCGCCCCATCCAAACAAACCACCTACTGCCGAGTTGTCAGTAAAAGTACAGTTTGTCAGTGTTAGGCTGCTGTAGTAATTGCAAATCCCGCCGCCGTTGTCGGCCGAATTGCCATTGAAAGCGCAGTTTGTCAGCGTTGGGCTGCTGTAGTAATTGCAAATCCCGCCGCCTTTGTCTGCCGAATTGCCATTGAAAGCGCAGTTAGTCAGCGTTGGGCTACTGTAGTAATTGCACATTCCGCCGCCAGCTTCTGCTGAGTTATTGCTGATAATGCAGTTTTTAATCGTGGTGGCAGTTAAGTTTGTCTCAGAGAGAATTTCCGGAGATGATTGCTCACTAAATATTCCCGGCGGAGGTGGTGGAGGAGGAGGTGGGGGTGGAGGCGGTGGTGGGCCCGGTGGCCAGCCGCAGTAGATTCCGCCGCCACGTCCGGCGTTGCCGTTTGTGATGGTAAAACCATTCAAAACGCAATTTGCGTCTTCACCGCTATGGAAAGTTACCACCGAACCATTCTGATTGGCGTCAATGATTGTTGCAGCGACCACATCCGGGCTGCATGGGTCGGTACTCGTTAAGGTAATGTTTTTGCCGTTGAAATTGATATTTTCAAAATACCTTCCCTCGGCGACAATAATGGCATCGCCGTGGTTGGAGTAGTTGATAGCGGCCTGGATGTTATTGAAATCGGCCGGGCCATCGTCGTCAACGTAGATAATTTGTCCTGCGAAGGCGGGGGCTATCGTCGCCAGGATGAATACCACTATAAGCGGCGTGATTATGCGATTTGTTCCCGCACTCATTTTGTTCTCCTTGAAAAAAATGTTTTCTGAATGTTAATGTACCAAATTTCGGTGTCGGAGGCAAGAAAAATCGGACTAAGCCTGGTAGGATTTCGGCGTTTTTAGCCCAAAAGAAGGGAGAATTAGAAGTGAAAAGTGAGAAGTAAATAGGGAAAATGCACAAAAGCCAACGAAAATAGCTGGGTCCCTGTCTAATGGATCCCTGCCTAAAGCATGCAGGGATTCGGGATTCGGATTCGGGAAAAGTGGGATTTTGAGACGTTAGAGCAGATTATGGGGGATCAGAGTTGGGAGATTTGGGGAGTATAAATGGCAGTAATTTACAGAAGATGGCAGCAGTATCGGATAGCGGGAGGGCAGGGGAAAATCAGGCCGAGCAGGAGGGCTGGAATTTTTTTCAAAAAAATTAAAAAAAGTTTGAAAATTAAAAAGATATATAGTATTCTGTTGTTTGGTTATTTAGCAACTCGAGATATGTAAATAGAAGCAACTGAGATACGTAAATAAAAGCATTTTAACAGGGTTGGGTTTATCTCGCTTTCTCCTCTCCCTCCGCGCCCAGCCCTGTTTTTTATGCGCGGACGTTCACCCATACCATTTTAAAGGTTGCAATGGGGCTAAATTTCCTAAAAGTCAAAAGACAGAGGTTTAGTTTTAAGGTTCCATCAATCGCTTGAGGTCTTACCAATTCTCCCGCACGGTTTTGGTTGAGGGATACACCGAGTCCAGAGTTTCCACACCAGTTTTGCCTGACGCAAATTTGATAAGGCATCTTTACTTTCGGACCCTTTCAAAATCTCCTTGGCCCATAATGTGGAGGTTCCCGGCCGAGTTCGTAACAGCCCAGGTCTGGTGCTTTTCCGATAAAACCGTCGTTGATTTGCGGCAGGGCAATGCCCGCGTCGACTACATTTACATTTTTCTTCAGCCGCAGGTCGTAATCGCCGGGTTTGCAAGTCTTTCCCTTTTCCGGCGGCCCGGCGTTGACAAAGATGTCGTAGTCGGCCAGGATACCGTGTTCCTCAAGCCCCGTGGCCTTGAAGAGTTCTTTAAGGGACTGGTATCTGCCGACATTTCCATTGTGGTTTGTCCACTTGAGCAGCCGAACGGGCTCGTTGCGACGGTACGCGTTGTAATCCATCGTGCTGTAGGCCGTTGGCGAGCCGGACTCCATCGCGTATCCCTGGCCGCCCATGAAAAGGTTGTTTCTGAAGTGACCGTTTTGCCAGATAGCCGGTGGACGGAAACCTTGTCCGGCACAACATGATGTGTTGTTGTATGCCTCGATTCCCGCCGGGTAATTGTTCAGCTTATAGCTGAGGGCGGTGATTGCGTACAGCTCGTTGCGTATCAGGTAGACAGGGCCGCCGTAGAACGGTTGAGTGGACATGCCCGTGTGCGTGTTATAGCATCGGTTGCGATAAAACCGCACGTTGTGGCAGCCGTAGTCCGCCTCGAATGTGTCATCCTGCGCCCAGGAGAGGTCGTTGTTATAGAAGTCGATGTTCACGCAGTGCTTCGTTACATCATCGACAGGCGGGCCGAAGTTGTAGATCGCGGCTGAATCGCTGAATCTCGTGATGCGGTTGTAGCAGATAACGTGGCCGCGTCCGTAGACGTTGATACCTGTGTGGCCGGGACTCATATATGTCTTCGATGGTCGTGGATACCATGTTGTATTGATGCCGACGATATCGTTGTCCGAGATGTACCAGTCCATAGAATTCTCGCAGCCGGTGTTAATTCCGTATACCACGTCGTGTATCCTGCATCCGCGGACGACAAGGCCCTTTGAACCGCCCGGTTTTGCAGCGTAGATAGCCATCTGGGCGTTGCGGAAGGTCAGTCTTTCAAAATGCACGTGATGCGTTCCATTGAGCGTGACGATTCTTGAGCGACTGCTGACTCCCTGACCTTCCAGGACCGCCTCGCCTTCGGCCGGGCCGCGAACAACGATAGGTTTCCTGGCTGTGCCGGATTTCTTCAGAACAAACGGCCCCTTATAGATGCCCGCTCGTAGTAGAATCACATCGCCGGGCTGCGCTTGTTCAATGGCAGCCATGAGTCCCTTCTCGGCGGTGGCCTTTATCTTTCGCCCACCTTCGAAAGCCCTGGGTTCGGCCCGCGTGGCAGTGGTGACGATCCTTGGCTTTGGCGGTGCGCCGCCATCCGGATCGGACATGATGAATCGCACTTGGTATGCCGTAGCCGGTTCCAGGAACAACACGCTGCCGGCGAACAGGTTGCCTGTACGGTACGGCCCGTATTTCTGGTTCGAGACCTCGTGATGGACACGCAGCATTGGCAGGGCGTTCTCCCACTGTTCCCGGCCCTTTTTCCTGAACGCAACGGTGACCGAGGCGTTCCGGTTGTTGTCACCCTCGATATACCACCGGAAGCCCAGATTCTCTATTGTAGGAGGATCAATAATGAATCGCTTCGGTACGATCTCGTCCGTTTGCGGACCAACTTTAAAGCCGGCAAGTAATTTCTCTTGCGGACGTGCCTGGGCGAGGACAGTCAGCGCGATCAGCGGCAAAACAGCTGCGGCCGTCACAAGCCTGGTAAAACATATCCGTGTCTCTTTCATTGTTCTCTATTCCTCTCTGGAGATGGCAGTGCTAATTGGACACCTGGAGGAGCAATCAATAAGATATAACAGTGCTGATTTTATACCCACCCAGTTTGTTTCGGCCGGCCAGGTCGCCAAGCTCGATGAGAAACGTTATCCCCGCAATTTCACCCCCTATTTTTTCGATGAGCTTACAGGCCGCGGCCATTGTCCCGCCGGTTGCTAATAAGTCGTCAACCATCAAGACCTTGGCCCCTTTACTTATAGCATCTCTGTGTATTTCCACAGTGTCGGTACCGTATTCCAGGTCGTAGGTGACGCTTTCGGTTTTGAAAGGCAGTTTGCCTTTCTTGCGTATTGGTACAAAACCGGCCCCGAGCCTCTCTGCGACCGACGCACCGAAAATAAAGCCCCTCGCTTCCACAGCGGCGACATAATCAACGCCCTGATCTGTAAAACCGGCGCACAAGGCATCTACTGCTGCAATCAAGGCTTTCGGCTCAGCTAACAACGGTGTGATATCTCGAAACAAAATCCCTTTTTTGGGCCAGTCTGGTATGCTGCGAATATATCCTTGTAGCTCGATTGGTTCTGCTGCCATTTGTCTGCGTTCCCTTGTATTTTATCAAAAAATCAATTCCCTGAACAAGCATGGGGATGCCTGTATCTATTGTCAGCATATTGGAAGTGAAATGCAAGTTTTATTGAGGGTTTGTCGAGGTTTTATTGATATGCAGATTTGGGCTACTCTTCGTTCATATATTCGTAGAGTTTTGTAAGTGCGCCTCGCAGAATCTGGCGAATCCTCTCCCTGGTCAGGTCTAACTTTTTGCCGATGTCTCTCAGTGTCACCGGTTCTTTTCCGTGCAGACCGTAATGCATTCTCAGGATGGCGGCTTCTCTGGGTTCGATTTTGTCAAGTAACGTCAAAACCTTGTTTTTTTCTTCATCGGCAACCAATGCGTCCTCCGGCTGGCCGGTGCTTTGGTCCTCCAGGGCCGGGTCGTATATTTGTTCTTCGCCCGACTCATCGCCCTCGAGACTATCCGTCGTCGAGCTAAGTATTTTGACGATTCGATCTATGATTTTTGCCTTCCGCAGCGGCACTTGCATTATATCGGCCATTTCTTCGATATCCGGCGTCTTTCCAAGCTGGTTTTCCAGTTCTGTCGCCGTATGCCGCCAGTGGTTTATCAAAGTGACCATATATGTGGGAATATGCACAGGCTGAGTATTTTCCAGCATTGCTCGCTTGATACTTTGCTTTATCCACCACGCCGCGTACGTGCTAAACCTTGTGCCTCTGTCGGGATCAAAGTAATCGACTGCTCGCAGAAGGCCGAGATTGCCCTCCTCAATGAGGTCACCAAGGCTCATTCCCCGGCCGCCATACTTCTTTGCGATATTAACAACGAGTCTGAGATTGCTTCGCACCAATTTGTCCCTGGCCCACGGGTCGTTTTCTTCGACAATCAGTTTTCCTAACTCGTGCTCCTGCTCCTTTGTCAGCAGCTTTGCTTCGTCTATCTCTTTTAGATAATCTTTTATAGTTGCATCGAATGCCATAGCTGCCTCCAACCCGGCCGAGGTCTTTGGACTTCGGCCTGATATGCAAATTGACCGCACTTTTCGTTTAGGCGATTGGTCCCTCACTCACCACAGAATTATATATCGGTCAGATATGGCTTGCGGTTTACCCCGCCCCGTTAGAAACGTGAGTTTGTTGTTGGATATGCCTGGCACCTTTGGTATTTCTAACGGGGCCCGTTGGAAATTTTCCTGTTTTCGGAGTATTACCGGCCCATACAGCTTCTAACGGGATTTAGCCGCATGGTTCGAATCCTGCCCCCATGGTCGCCTCCGCCCTATAAAAAACAACCGGGGCCTATACCAAAGTATAGGCCCCGGACTGGTGCAAATCCAGTTGTCAGCGCTTAGCCTTACGGCTATTCGCCGGTTAAAATCACAACCAATCTTCTGGTGCTGGCCACAAGATTTCCACAAGCCACTCTTCGAGCACTGTGGCATAGTCAAAGAAGTTGACCTTCTTGTGGTTGATTGGTTCAACATCATAGATGTTGGTAATCGCCTCTAATGGAACATAGACATCGCCTGTGCCCATAGTGCCTACAACCTCTTCATTCGACAAAGCATAGTTGTAGACGTGGACATCGTCGATGATGCCGTTAAAGGCATTGCCAGTCCAACCATACATTCCAATCTGGAACGGGTTGGTGTCTGGGGTGTTGATTGTCTTTGCCCAGTTCACGATGAGTACTCCGTCGGCGTATATCTTAGTGTATGCGCCGTCATGAACGTGACCAAAGTGGACCCACTTATCCTTTGAATCGTAAGTGAAGTCATAATCACCGCCCCAGTACTGGATGCGCCAGCGGTTATCAATGCTGCCCAGTGTTCTCAGGGAGAAATCTTCTCCGCCTGCGCGGTTGCCAACGTCGTAGATGCCGCCGTCAGCGAAGTCGCGTGTAAACACCCATGAGGTGAGTGTCCTCGGGCTGTTACCGCCGATACCGAGATCGGAGGCACTCTTACCGGTCGAGACATAATCGCCGCTACCGTCGAGGTCAATTGCCAGACCATTGCCGGCTACATAGACCGGGTCACCTTCTTCGGTGCCGTGGTAGCCATGCGGGCCTGAATCGTCGGCGTTACCCTCAAACTCGTACTTCGCCACCAAACCAAGTGGGTTTGGTGCCGCCGCGGTAATGGTGTAATCACCATCGAGCCATTCGCCTATCAGTACACGAACATCCCTCTCGTCAACAAGGCAATCACCAGTGAAGTCCGCAAGTGGACCGTACTTGGAGACGCATCGGACAGGTTGCAGACGCAGGTCGTCGAAGTACACGACACCGCCGCCGGCACCGATAACGCCAATGCCAACGTCTTTGATCTTCGTGATTGGCAGACCCATTTCCTCGATCGGATCGGCGGGTTTGCCTGTTGAGAGAGCGTGGAGGCTGATGTTCCATTCCTTCCAATCCGGCGTCTGCAGGTCTTCGGGGTCACCGTCGTACAACACTCTTTGGGTATGGCCGCTCGGTACAACAGTAGTCAACTGAGCGAACATCGTCCCTGGAGCGTTTTCGAGATCACCTTTGAACCACAACGACAAAGCCTGGGCTCCACCTAAGCTAAAGTCACCGTTCCAGCCGTGCGGATGCTTGCCGTCGCCGAATGGCTCGAGGCGTGTAACCGCGCCGGAACCGGTGTACTCAACTCTCATACTCATTGAGCCCTCGTGGGCTGGTTCCATGTATTCGAGTGCCGGTGATGCCGCAGCTCTACCGGACCATGTGGCCGATATCGGATTGGGGGGAGTGTATTCGGCGAGGGTACGAATCTGGCCGAAAGTAAGGGCCGTGTTGTAGACACGCAGCTCGTCGATCATCCCGTCGAAGAATGCTTCCGGGTTGTTATTACCGGCGGATCTGGCTCCAATATACACTTTCTGTGTACATGGGTTGATCCGGTTCCAGTTGATGCCCTGTGTACTTTCCAAAGCGCCGTCGATGTACAAACGTTTCTGGTTGCCATCACGTACTGCTGCAAGATGGTACCATTGGTTCATAGCAATCGTCTGGTTGCTTCTCGGATAGTCATCGTTGCCCATACCTCGGGTCGTCCAGGAAAATCTTGGATCGCCACCGAATCTGCGCAACTGCCAACCCTGGCCGCCTTCGCCACGTTTACCGATAATCGCGTTACCCCAGCTGCCGCCCCAGGAATTCAGATTGACCCAAACAGAAATAGTCACATCGTCCTGGAAGTTGAACAACTCTGAGTCACCGACATCTATAGCATCGCCGTCACCATCGAACGACCCAACAAGACCTCTTTCAGGATCGTCAACGATGGTTGCGTCACCTACTGGAGTTCCGTGGTTTTCGTTACCGGAACTGTCAAGGGCTCCGTTTTCATCAGCTTTCCAGTAGCCTAACATTGGGCTGAACCAGTCGGGCAGTGCTATATTGCCCAGACCGGCAAGGTATCTGACTTCGCCTTCAGAGAGACGACAGTCGTAGACCCGGACGTCGTCGATACGGCCGTCCCAGCCTTTGTCGGCAGCGTTATCTTTGCTGCCCTTACCAACCAGCAGCTTGGTGTAGCCGCTCGTTACGCCGGTCCTGTTGGTACCGTCGAACATCAGGCCGTTCAG